>VFZQ01001028.1 GCA_016871135.1 Acidobacteriota bacterium
AATTTGTCGATGTTGCGCGCGATGTTCGGAAAGATCTCGCTGACCTCGATGCCGCTCTGCCCCGACTTCTTGAACTCGAACGGCGAACGCATCAGGGACCCCGTAATGCGTTCGGTCTTCGGCTGCTCGCTGGGCATCTTCTGTCCGTGATACTTCGTCAGCGAGGGCTTCGGATCGAACGTATCGACCTGCGACATCCCGCCGTTCATGATCATGTAGATAATGCGCTTGGCCTTCGGCGCGAAGTGCGGCGGCTTCGGCGCGAACGGATCTTCGGCGTGCATCAAATCGGCCAGCGCAATCGCGCCGAAACCGCTGCCGGCGCGGGCAAGAAGGGCTCTGCGATCAATCGACATAAAGAAACTCGTTGGTGGAAAGCAGCACCTGGGCGTACTGCGGCAAAGTGGAATCGCGTAGGAACTCGCGAGCGGTTGCGGCCTCTTCGGACGAAGGCGCGCGTTGAAAAAGCCACTGATGCAGCAGCGCCACGCGCTCGTCGATAGAAGTCGCCGCGCACTCGGCGCGCTGCGCGAGCGCCTCGGATCGGAAGCGAAAGAACCGGCTATTCAGGAAGAACAGTTTCTGCAGCGGCACGTTCGTCACGGCGCGTTTTTCAACGTGCACGGACGTGCTGGGAAAATCGAACAGCGCCAGCGTTTCGTTCTGCTGATACCGCCCGACCCGCACGTAGACGGTACGCCGCACGTTGGAGTCGGAAAGTTCGGACGACTCGCCGCCGACCTTCGAATCCAGTTCACCGCTCACAGCCAATATCGCATCGCGGATCGATTCGGCGTCCAACCGTTTGCGATTCGCTCGCCAGAAAAGACGATTATCCGGATCGGCATTCTGTGCGGCGGCGCTCGATGCCTGATACGTCTCCGACAGCACGATCTCGCGAATCAAAGCCTTCGGAGAAAACTGCAACGCGGCGAACCGCGCGGCCAAATACTCCAGCAGCGCGCGATTGGCCGGCCGCTCTCCCATCAGTCCAAAATTCGACGGCGTCCGCACCACACCAGCGCCGAACAACCACGCCCAAATCCGATTGGCCATCACCCTCGCGGCCAGCGGATGCGCGACGATCGCCTCTGCCAATTGCGCCCGCCCGCTGCCCTCGCGCAAAGAAATTTCGCGCCCGTTCGACAAACTCGTCAGGAAATGTCGTGGAACAATTTCGCCCGGCCTTGTCGGATCGCCGCGCAGATCCAGCGGCAGATCGATCGGCTGCGTATGTTCGGTCAGGCCCTGATGATACGGATACGGCGGCGGCGACGCCTTCTTCAATCGAACAAGCTCGGCCCGCAGTCCATCGAGATGCCGCTTCCACTCACCGGTCAGCCGCTTCTCCACGCCCTTCTCGTCGAGGCGATAAAGAGCTTCAGTCCGGCCAATCATCTTCTGCCAAAGCTGATAACGCTCCCGGTCGAGCGACTTCGTCACCACCTCGCTGCCCGGATTGAAGTCTGCCTCGGAGTCGTAATTGCCGGGCAAAATGATCTTGCGGCGTTTTTCATCGGGCGCCGTTCCGCGAATGACAGCGCGCTTGTTTTCGTCGTCCATCACTCGCTTCTCTTCAACAACGGCCAGCAGCAGATCCTGAAACTGTTGCGCATCGGCTTCACTCTTCGACGCCAGCCACGGCTTCAAAAACGGAAAGTCTTCTTCCGGCTTCTTCAGGTACTCTTTCCACCGCGCCGCGACATCGGCATCAAGCCCCGCGCGGCCCATGAGAAACGCAGCCGTCTGCCGCGAATAGATCTCGGCCAACGAATCGCGCTGCGCCGCGATAAACGCATCAATCTCCTTCTGCACGTTCTTGATGCGTTTCTGCGCGGCTTCGTACGCCTCGCGCGTCTTATCGTCGACCAGCGGATACTCCTTGTACTCG
>VFZQ01001029.1 GCA_016871135.1 Acidobacteriota bacterium
GGCGACATCCGCCACAGGAACTTGTTGCCTGGGTCTTTCGATTCGTTCGCCTTGTTCCCTTCGCTCGACTGCCGGTAGGTCGCCGAGAGCAAGATCTCGCGATGCAACTTCTTTAGTGACCATCCCCCGGCGACGAACCGGGCGGCGAGCGCGTCCAGCAGTTCGGGATGCGAGGCCGGCTCGCCTTGCGTGCCGAAGTCGCTTGGCGTTGGTACGAGCGGTTTGCCGAAGTGCCAGCCCCAGACGCGATTCACAATAACGCGAGCGGCAAGTGGCCCGGCTTCGTCGAAAATACGATCGGCCAATTCCTTGCGGCCCGATCCATTCTTGAACCGCGCACCGCCGAGTACCGTCAAAAAGCCGCGCGGCGCGGGCTCGCCGGGATTGGCGACGTTGCCCCGTTCAAAGACCGGCAGGTCGCGCGGGGTGTCGAGGCGCACGTCTTGCAGCGTGAGATCGGGGTCGGATCCGTCGATCCAAACACCTGCGTCGATTACAGCGTGCGCCAGCGGCGCTTCAATTTTCGGAAGCGCGGCACGGAGCGTTTCGAGTTCGGCGCGGAAGCGTTTCTCCTTCACGGCGGCTTCTTCAGGCTTTGTGCCCGGTTCGCCCTTCATCAGATTCGCGAGGTAGTTCAGATGGAAGATTCGCTCCTGCATCCAGGCGAACTTTTTCTCCGTCGCAGGGTCGACATCGGCGAGCGGGAGTTTAGTTTGGAGGACGCTTGCAAAAACGCTGGCGAGCGAGTAGTAGTCCTTCGTGAGGATGGGATCGAACTTGTGATCGTGGCAGCGCGCGCAACCGACGGTGAGGCCTAGGAAGCCACGCGACACAACGTCGACGCGTTCGTCCCAATCGTCCGAGGCCAGAGTCTCGATGACTTCTTTCGAAAGGCGCGCGTCCTTGTGGTAGACCGGCCCCGCACCTAGAAAACCAAGCGCGCGGATATCGCCGCGCGCGGCGCCGGGCATCTGATCGGCGGCGAGTTGCATTTTCACGAAGCGATCGTAGGGCACGTCGTCGTTCAACGCGGCGATCACCCAGTCACGGTATCGCCACGAGAACGGATAGCCGGGATTGGTGGCTTCGGTGGTTGGGTTGTCTTCGCCCCAGCGGGTGACATCGAGCCAGTACCGACCCCATCGTTCGCCGTAACCGGGATCACGCAACAGGCGGTCGATGAGTTTTTCGTAGGCTGCGGGATCAACATCATTGACGAAGGACTCGACCTCTTCAAATGACGGCGCCAGACCCGTCAGATTTAAAGACACACGGCGGATCAGCATACGGCGGTCCGCCGGCCGGGACGCCGTCAGACCGTTAGATTTCAACGCATCGGCGATCAGAGTATCGATCGATTTGGCCGAAGCCTTTAGCGGTTGAAATGCCCACCACTGTTTGCTCTTAATCATGTCGACGCCCGAGGTACTCTTCAGCACCGGACCCGACTCACGCGGATCGAACGCACCGGCCTTCACCCAGGCGTCGAACTCGGCGACCGTCGATTCCGGCAAACGGCCTGACGGCGGCATTTGCAACGCGGGCGTACTGTAACGCAGGGCATCGAGCATCTTTCCGGAATCGACAACTCGCTTGGTGCTGTCGCGCGTGTCGAGCGCCAATCCGCCCATCGGCGATTTCATCTTCGACGAGTGGCACGCGTAACACTTGCCTGCGAGCACGGGCCGGATCTTCTTTTCGAAGTGCTCGGCGCGGGGATCGGGCTGCGCGAAGAGCGCCATCGACAGCACGGGAACCAGCTGCAGTCGTGTCATGATCGTCTTCTCCGATTTTATGACACTGCGGCGGTCGATCCGCGCTCGGGGCGAGCCGGCCAAGGCGCTACACTAATCTCCAATGTTCGGCATTCGATTCATCAAAACCCAACC
>VFZQ01001030.1 GCA_016871135.1 Acidobacteriota bacterium
AGCGCCGCAACGGCAATGATCATTCTTCCAGTCGCTCCAGCTCCTTGGCGGCTGCGTCACGATACTTTTCGACATCGGCTTCACTCAGCGCGGGCGCTTCGGCAACCGGCTTGCGGTGCCTGCGAATGAACCAACCGATGAATCCAATTCCGGCGAATGCGGCGAACGGCGGGACCAGATACGCCAGCAGGCTAAAGCCATCGGGCGGCGGCGACGCCAGCGCGGCTTTCCCGTTTTTCTTGACGAACTCCTGCACAATCGCGTCATCGGAAACGCCGTTCTTCGAGAGCTCGGAGATCCGTACGCGCGCCGGCGCCGTGTAGTGGCAGCCAAGCATCTGGCAAGTCGCTACCGTGTTTTTGCAGGACTTGCAGAGACACGCCAGCCGATCCCCCACGCGGCGCACTTCGGGAGGAACCATGTCGCCCGTTTGCGCCAGGCACAGTCCCGCGACGGCCAGCGCCAGCAGACTATTTCGCCACTTTTGCATTCGCCCCCGTCATGCCCAGAACTTCCGTTTTCGCGTAGGACATCTTCACCTTGCTAGGGATCAAACAGATGATGCTGCCAACAAACAATACCCAGTAGCCGATCCAGATCCAGGTCACCAAGGGGAACACGTAGGCCTGAATAATCGGCCGCTGCGCTTCGCTTGAAATGGCCGCAAAGTTCAGGTAGAGATCTTCGTTCAAGCGCCGGTGAATCTTCACCGCGCCGACGGGCTGCTGGCTTTGCGAATAGATGCGGCGCTCTGGTGTGAGGGTCGCGTACTGCTCGCCACCAACCTTTACTTCAACGGTCGCGTTCTGCCAGACGTAGTTGTCGGTCTGGCCGGTATCGACCTTCACGACTTTCATCTCATAGCGCCCGAGATGAAACGCCTTGCCTTCTTCGACTTCAACAGTAATGTCCTTGTTGAACGCCGCGCCGGCGAAGCCGATAAACATCACGACAATCGCCATGTGAATGATATAGCCGCCGTAGCGCCGCGTGTTCCGATGGGTCAGCGCGACCATCGCGGGCACAAGCCCGATCGACTCTTTCCGCGCGATCGCGCCCGCGCCTTTCCAGAACTCAGCGCCGATCGTCCAAGCGACGAACAGGCACAGGCCGAACGTAGTCAGCGCGAAGAAGTGCCGCACTCCCGCAACGGCGAGACCGGCCATCAACACGAGCATCGCCAGGAACGGCGCCAGGAAGTTTCGCTTGATGCTCTCGGCCGACGCGCGCCGCCATGCCAGCAGCGGGCCAACGCCGGTCAGGAACAACAGGAACAGGCCGATCGGAATATTGATGCGGTTGAACCAGGGCGCGTCGACGGAAACCTTTTCGCCGCTCACAGCCTCGCTGATGACCGGGAACAATGTACCCCACAGCGTTGCGAAACAGCAGGCGAGCAACACGAGGTTGTTGAACAGGAAGCTCGACTCGCGCGAGACAACGCTTTCCAGTTCCGACTCCGACTTCAAGTAGTCGAGCCGGCCGAGGATCATGTAGATCGTGAACGCGATGCCGACGGTGAGGAAGACAAGGAAATACTTGCCGATATCGGAGGTCGCGAACGCATGCACGCTGGCCACTAGGCCGCTGCGCGTCATAAAGGTACCGAACACGCAGAGGAAGAATGTCGCGGCGACGAGCACGATGTTCCAGATCTTCATCATGCCCTTCTTCTCTTGCATCATTACCGAGTGAAGGAATGCGGTCGATGTCAGCCACGGCAGGAAACTCACGTTCTCCACGGGATCCCAAACCCAGTAGCCGCCCCATCCGAGAACCGCGTAGGACCAACCGGCGCCGAGCAGAATTCCGGTCGACTGAAAGAACCAAGTGACAATCGCCCAACGGCGCGTTGTGTGAATCCACGAATCGCCCGGTTGGCGCACG
>VFZQ01001031.1 GCA_016871135.1 Acidobacteriota bacterium
TAGTGTGCGCGCGGTCGCGGCGATGATCGAAGAGCCGCGCGGCGTCAGGGATCTTCCGCTGGACATTCGCGGCACGGCGTTTCAACAGCGGGTGTGGACGGCGTTGCGACGGATACCAGCTGGGAGCACGGCGAGCTACGCCGAAGTCGCGGAGTCGATCGGCGCGCCGAGGTCGGTGCGTGCGGTAGCGCGCGCCTGCGCGTCGAACACGCTGGCGGTAGCGATTCCGTGTCATCGCGTAGTGCGAGGCGATGGAGCGCTATCGGGGTATCGCTGGGGCGTCGAACGCAAGCGCGCACTGTTGGAGCGAGAGAAGTGAACGGCAGGTTGTTCGACGACAGCGAACTGGCGCCCGGTGCGCGCGTGCTGCGCGGCTTCGCGCTCGACTACGCAATTGATGTTGACGCCGTCGCGGCCGAATCGCCGTTTCGCCACATGGTGGCCAAGAACGGATTTCCGATGTCGGTGGCGATGACCAATTGCGGGCCGCTGGGATGGGTAAGCGACCGCACGGGCTACCGCTACGAATCGCGCGATCCGTTGAGCGGCAAACCGTGGCCCGCCATGCCCGCCGAGTTCGCACGCCTCGCGCGCGATGCAGCGGCGAGCGCCGGATACGCTTCATTCGCGCCCGATGCGTGTTTGATCAACCGCTATGAACCGGGCGCAAAGATGGGGCTGCATCAGGACCGTGATGAGCACGACTTCGGACAGCCGATTGTTTCCGTGTCGCTGGGTTTGCCGGCGGCTTTTGTGTTCGGCGGCGCAAAGCGATCGGACAAGACCGTGCGCGTCGAGCTTGAACACGACGATGTCGTGGTCTTCGGAGGGCCTTCGCGACTGTGTTATCACGGCGTGTTGACGCTGGCCGACGGAGTGCATCCGCAGCTCGGACGAAGGCGGTTGAACCTTACGTTTCGGCGGGCGGGTCCGGCGGTCCCTTAGAATAAAGGACCGATGTCGAAAAAAGTCCGCTGGGGGATTCTCAGCACATCCAAATTCGCGCGCACGAAGGTCATCCCGGCGCTGCAGCGCGCGGAATCACTTGAAATAGCCGCCATTTGTTCCCGCGATGCGGAGAAGGCCAAGCCGCATGCGGCGGAGTTCGGAATCCCGGCTGCATACGGAAGCTATGAAGAGTTGATCGCCGATCCGTCGCTCGATGTCATCTACAATCCGCTGCCGAACCACATGCACGTCGAGTGGTCGGTGCGCGCGGCCGCGGCGGGGAAACACGTGCTGTGCGAGAAGCCGCTTGGGATGTCGGCGGCCGAAGTATCGGAACTCATCGAGGCCCGCGACAAACACGGTGTAGTAATCGGCGAGGCGTTCATGGTGGCGACGCATCCGCAATGGGAGTTCGTGCGCACCGCGGTCGCTGAAGGCCGTATCGGCGAGTTGCGGGCGGTGCAGGGTTTTTTCAGCTACAACAATCTGGATCCCACCAACATTCGTAACATCGCCGATTTCGGCGGCGGCGCGATGATGGACATCGGCTGCTATCCGATTTTCACCTCGCGTTATGTGATCGGGCGGGACCCACGTGGCGTTGCGGGGTTGGTCGAACGCGACCCGCAATTTGGAACCGACCGGCTGGCGTCGGCTATGCTCGACTACGGAGAGGTCCAGTGCCAGTTCGTTTGTTCAACGCAGGCGACGCCGTATCAACGCATGCACTTCTCGGGCACGAAGGGACGCATCGAGGTCGAGATTCCGTTCAATGCGCCGCCGGACCGGCCTACGCGCGTGTTCGTCGACGACGGCCGCGACGTGTTTGGCACGGGCGTTGAGACAGTCACGTTCGATACGTGCGATCAATACACAATCGAGGGCGAGGCCTTTTCGGCCGCGGTGCGCGGCGAGCGGCCCGTACCGGTTTC
>VFZQ01001032.1 GCA_016871135.1 Acidobacteriota bacterium
CGAGAGCCAATAGAAACCGGATTTGGCGTGGCCTTCGGTGAGGATTTTCGTGTATTCGTCGCGGATGCGCTCGATCGAAATCTCGTCGAGTTCTTCGGCGAATTCGCTCATCGCGTCGAACAGAGCGCCGTCGATGTTCATCTCGAATCGCGCGGCGAAACGGACGGCGCGGAGAACGCGGAGGCGGTCTTCTTCAAGCCGCTTGTAGGGGCTGCCGACGGTGCTGAGCACGCGCGTGCGCAGGTCTTCCTGGCCGCCGTAGTAGTCCAGGATCTCGCCGGTCGACGGATCCATGAACATGGCGTTGATGGTGAAGTCGCGCCGCATCGCATCACGTTTGGGGTTTGTTTCAAAGGTCACCGTCGACGGGTGGCGGGCGTCCCAGTATTCCCCATCGCTGCGGAACGTCGCGATCTCCACACCCCGCCAGAGTACAACGCCGAAGTGCGCGCCCACGGCCTGCGCGCCGTCAAAGAGTGACAAGACCACATCGGGCGTGGCGGACGTCGCGACGTCGTAGTCGGAAGGCTCGATACCCAGGATTGTGTCGCGCACGCAGCCGCCGACGAAGTAGGCGAGATGGCCGTGCGCGCGCAATCGTTCGCAGATTTCGATAGCGGCTTGCCTCATCACTTCATTATCAAGGGGCGCTATCATGAATGCTGCAATGTCTGAGCCCGAGCAGCGGACGGCAACGACCGCAAAAGTTGTCGTTGCCACAACAGTAGCCCTATCGTTCATTTCTTTTTGGCGTGGCGCCGCCATCGTGCTTTCCGATTTAGCTTCGACGATGTACTACGTCGGAGGCATCACGGAACAAGCGATCGGCAAGTCGGCGCCGTGGTTTGTACTCGCCGTAATGCTGTTCAGTTTCGCGGTGCGCTCGCTCTACCTGGAGAGCTGCAGCATGTTTGTCCGCGGCGGCGTGTATGTGGTGGTGCGGGACGCGATCGGGCCGTCGATGGCGAAGCTCTCCGTGTCGGCTTTGGTCGTCGATTATGTGTTGACGGGACCGATATCGAGCGTTTCGGCGGGGCAGTACTTCGGCCATCTCATTAACGAGATCTCGGAGTTGATCCACCACCCGGTGCACATCAATCCCAATC
The DNA here is from genome assembly GCA_016871135.1 of Acidobacteriota bacterium. Classification (GTDB taxonomy): domain Bacteria; phylum Acidobacteriota; class Terriglobia; order Bryobacterales; family Bryobacteraceae. The sequence goes on from VFZQ01001032.1 coordinate 1,107, forward strand.
ATTTCGCCATGTTCTTCGCGCTTTCGGTGACGGCGTGGTTCTGGCGGGCGAACGTGAAGGGCATACACGAGTCGTCAGGCCATGCGTTGCGGATTATGCAGGCAACGACGGTGATGGTTGTGACCATGCTCCTGTGGTGCGGTGTGACGCTCGCGATCCGGGGCGGAGAACTACCGCCGCTACCGTATCCGGAAAACGTACATCTGCACGAAGAGTCGCTCGGCTGGTTGTCGGGGACATGGTTCTCGCAATTGCCGGCGGTGATGTTGATCGTCGCGTTTGGCCACTCCCTGCTGGCGATGAGCGGGTATGAAACGCTCGCGCAGGTTTATCGCGAGATCGCCGCGCCGAAACTGCGCAACTTCCGTTTCGCGGCAAACATCGTTTGTGTTTATGCGGCCGTTTCGACCGGTCTGTTGTCGATGCTTGCCGTCATTATTATTCCGGACTCGGCGCGGAGCCAGTTCAAGGATAATCTCCTCGGTGGATTGGCGATGAGCCTCGCGGGACCGGAGATTCTGAAACTGGGATTTCATATCTTCGTCGTGATCATCGGCGTGCTGATTCTGTCCTCGGCGGTAAACACCAGCTTGATCGGCGCCAACGGCGTGCTGAACCGTGTGGCCGAAGACGGCGTGTTGATTGGATTCTTCCGCCGCCCGCATACGCGATTCGGCACGACGTACCGGATCATCAACCTCATCGCAATCCTCCAAGCGCTGACGATCATAGGGAGTCTCGGCGACGTCTATCTGCTGGGTGAAACGTACGC
>VFZQ01001033.1 GCA_016871135.1 Acidobacteriota bacterium
TTCCTGGCCTGACGAGCTACCGCGAGCGAACGAATACTGGGCGGTGTTTCGGGTGGAGGAGCCCGGGATTCCCGACGGTGGTGCGGCTAAACACCTGGTGCGAGAGGTGGCCGATTTGCAGAAGGCGGCCGCTCGGCGCGGCTTGCGATTGAGCGGGATTCAACTGGATATCGATAGTCCGACTTCACAACTACATGACTATGCCGTTTTCCTGCGGTTGGTGAAAAATGAATTGCCGAAGGGTGTGGCGTTGTCTATTACGGGGTTGCTTGACTGGTTTCGCCCTGGGACAGCGGTAGCGGAGGTTGTAGCCGCCGTGGACGAATTCGTGCCGCAGTTCTACGACACGGAGCATTCGCTTGGACATGGGAAGATTTCAACGCAAATACAAGCCGCGAAGTGGGGGCCGCAATTCAACCGCTTTGGAAAGCGGTACAAGATCGGGATATCGACGTTTGGGCGGGCGCGTGTCGCAGCGCCCGCCGGCGGTCGCGGCACGAGTAGTATGTACATAAGCCCGGATCTTGCCCCTCGCGACATCGCGCTCGCGCCGGGCTTCGAGCTCGATGCGTCGACGAATCCCTCGGGCGAGCGCATCCTGCGCTACAAAGCGACGCGGAAGACGCAGGTTGGTTATCAGCAGTGGGAGCGAGGTACACAGGTAGAGTTTGTGCTTGCGACTCGGGAGTCCGTGCAGGCCGCTTTGGTGCGTGCGCGTCAATTGGGTGGCAACTGCACAGGCGTGATCTTCTTCCGCTGGCCGACGCCAGGGGAAACGATGGCGTTGCCGCCCGAGGTTGTTCTCGCGGTTGTCGAGGGAAAACCTGATGCCGGGTCGATGGCGGAGGTACGCGTTGAAGACCGAAAATGCGCGGCGGTGCAGTGCGTGGATTTAACGGTTCGCGGGATCGACCCGTGGTCGCCGACAGCGGTGCGGTATCACGTGGAGAGTTCCGGGGAGATCGACTACTTCATGCCGGTTACGAATAGTCCGGCACGCATGGCTGGGCCGTCGCGGTTGGAGGTGACGATTCCGCCCTACGTCGGTGTCTCGCAATTGCGGCTGGGGCGCGCCGTGGCGAGCGTTGCTGCGAAGTACACATTGAAGGAGGCGCGATGACGCGGCTGCGATTGGGATTCGTAGCGGCGGCCGGAGTCCTGCTTGCGTGTCCCTTCGATCAATCGCTGCGCGAGTACTTGCATGCGCAGTTCTGGCAGCCATTTTCGTCGTGGTACTCCTCGCCGCCGCGGCGGACTGGGAAAGACCTCTCGAAACCGTATGCCGGCATGCAGCGGTCCCTGCCAGAGACGCCGCTTGGGCGGCTGCGATTGGCGTACATCACGCAACAACCGAATGCGGCCGCCAAAGCGCTTGCCGAGGCGCGAGCGGCGGGGTTGACCGGCCGCGATCGAGAGGAGGTAGAGTTGGTGGCCGCGAAGTTGACGATGCGATTCGGCGACGCCAAGCCTCCGGCGGTCCGCAAGCAATTCACGGATTTTCTGCGGACCGCGAAGACGCCAGAGTTTCGCAGCGAGGCGAGAGGGTGGATCGCCCATGTCTACTACGAAGAGGGGAATCACACCGAGGCTGGGAAGATTTATATCGATGAACTGAAACGCAACGATTCAAATCTAAGCCGGGACGTGTTGCTGGATTCACTGCGCATGAATTTTGGTCATGAAGGCGGGCAGCAAATGCGCGATCACATCGAGGAGTATTTCGACACCGCGGATCATGCCGTCTTTGCGATTCAGTTGGTGACCACGCCTGTCCAAATTAGGCTCTGAAAGAAGAGAGGCAAGGTCCTGGTAGGGTTAGAAGACGTTCCGCCAAGAACAGAATCCAACCCGACGAGGACCAAGCCCTGACACGA
>VFZQ01001034.1 GCA_016871135.1 Acidobacteriota bacterium
AGGCCGATCGCGCCATCGAGGAGATCGTCAAATTACTCGCAGCCTAACCTCAAAATGTTGAAGTACTCTGATTTAGAATCTTTGATTCAAGAATCTAATCGTCGCCTTTCATTTCCAGTTCGCCAACCAGGCCGCGTGGAAGTGCGACGACTGCCGGAAGAAGGGCCTGGAACGACAACGCCGGTGCGGCTTTTTGCCGTCCGCGGAGCGTGGCGCCGAGCGGCCCGTTTGGGCGCGAGGGCCTGTTGTCACAACGGAGTGTCCGGTGTCGCTAGTGCGCGCGGAAAGCGTGTCGGTTCTTGAAGAACATCACGTCTGGCGCATGAGTGGCAAGGGCGATTTGCGGGGCTTCGCGGCAAAGACCGTTGAAGCGTTCACGGTGTTGGAGAGCGAGTTATTGCAGGAGAGGAATCATGGCAATCGATGAAATTTTCACATTGCTCGAAAGCTTGCAGCGATCGGGCCGCGTACCGGCGCCCAAGGTGCTGCGCCAAGCGCCCGATAACCCGGCGGCGAGCGCATTGAAGACGATCAGCAGCGGCTTGACGCTCGCGCCGCTTGTAAAGGGTTTGCTTCGCCTATTTAGCGTCGGCGATGACAAGCGCGAGTTGCCCGCACTCGAGAAATTCGAGCTGCCCGCGCCGATTCGCACCGAGATCGGACTAAGCCGGAACGGCGAATCGTATGTGGTCGACCGCGGCGCGGGCGATCGCGTGCGGCGCGTCGAGGATACCGTGCCCGGGCCGTTGGCCCGTCCGGCAGCACCGCCGGCGCCGGCGCCCGCCCCAGTGACGGTGAACGTGCAAACGATGGACAGCCAGTCGTTCATGGACCACCGCGACGATATCGCGCGCGCGGTGCGTGAAGCGATGTTGCATTCGCACAGCGTGAACGACGTTGTCGGCGAGATATAGGAGCGCGCGATGAGTGAGTTTCCCCGACTTAAGACTGGCGCGGTGGCACAGTATCCGATCGCGCGCGAGGTCCGCTATTTGACGCAGGTGTTCGATTTTGTCGATGGCGGCGAGCAACGGTTCCGCGACTATAGCGAACCGTTGCGTACGTGGGTGGTGCAGTTGACGGCGCTCGATGAAGAAGAACTCGACGCGATCGAGCGGTTCTTTCTCGCCGAGCAGGGCGGCTACGGGACGTTCACGTTCAGCGATCCCTGGGACGCGACCGACTACGACGGCTGCTCGATCGAGAACCCGGAAGTGTTTTTCGAATTCGACGGATTTCATAACGGCCGGACGCGACTTGTCGTGCGGCAGAACAGGTAGAACATGCGTTACTTTCCACAACTCGAAACGAACACGGCGGGACAGTACCCGCTGCGGCGCAAGTGCGCCGAGCTTGTAGTGTCGGTGGATTCGCTCGACGGCCGGCGGTTTTCATACTTCGATGGCGCGGCGTCCCAGGTCGAGTGGGAACTGCACTACCAAGGCCTGACGGAGAACGAGCGCGAAGCTGTCTCGGCGCTCTTCGCGGCCTGCGAGGGGCGGCTGCTGCCGTTCGTGCTGCTCGACCCGGCGGCGAATCTGCTGCGATGGAGCGAAGACTATTCGAACGCGGCATGGACTGTGGGACCTCTGCTTTCCTTAAGCGGCGGCGTAACCGATCCCTGGTCGACCACGCGCGCGAGCACGATCTCCAATAGCGGCGCGGCGACGGCGGCGGTCGCACAAACAATCGGCGCACCTGGCGCGTTGCAGTATTGCCTCAGCGCCTGGGTGAAGGGTTCGGGCTCGCTGCGGATCGACAGCGGCGGCGTGGTCGTCGAGAAAGACTTCGCGACCGGCGCCGCGTGGGAACGCGTGCACGTTAGCACGAAGCCGAACTCGGCGGCCGAAACGGTGACGTTCAG
>VFZQ01001035.1 GCA_016871135.1 Acidobacteriota bacterium
CCTATCACCACGTTAACCGTATCGGGCTCGACATGCACCCGAACACAGGGAGAATCGACGACCACGGCCGATGCTATCGGTCGAATGTTCCCACCCATTGAAGACGTATACCCGAAGATCGAGCGCCTAGCGGGAGACGACTATCACTTCGTGCGAGTGAATCCACAACTACTCGCCGCGCTTGTCGATGCCATTGGGGCCGATGAGGCAGTATCGCTGTTCATCCCGAAAGACAACGCTAGACCAATCGCGGCAGTATGCGCCAAGAATGGTTTGCATCAGGGTATCGGATTACTAATGCCCCTAACCTCGACCCGCGACGACCGCGCCGCGGCCGAGAGAGTCTACGAAGCCTTGACCCCGAACCGCACCAAGTAACACGGCCCCGGCCGCGTACGCCGCTAGCCCCGGCGTACCGGCCGCGGCCGCCATCGTGGCGCGCGCGCTATCACGCATAACACAGAAAGGAAACAACGTGAAGAAGACAATGAGTCGTCATGAGATGGTTGAAAGCCTCATGGCCGACGAGTATGCAAACTGGACGCGCCCAGGCGCGTATGCCCTAGTCGAATGGCTCGAAGCGCTCGAAGAGGATACAGGGACGGAGATGGAATGGGATCGCGTAGCGATCCGATGCGACTTCACCGAGTATTCATCCGCACTGGCCGCGGCCGCGGAGTACGGAATCACCGCCAGCGACGAAGAATCCGCCCGGCTAATACTGGAGGATCGTACGGCCGTGATTCGGATCCGCGGATCGTCCGGCGTAATCATCCAACAGTACTAGCACGGCCACGAGCCCTGCGCCGACTCGCCCCGGCGCTTCGCTCGCGGTCGGCAGCGTGCCGAGCCGCGAACAGTCCACAGTCCACAGTCCACAACAGGAGGAAAACATCATGAAACTCCACGTACTTCAACCCATTCGCAAGGGGAGGCCGCTCCCCATTGCAACGATGCGCGAGGAGTTCGCGCGAGCGTATGCGGATCACTGCGCCGGTGAGCCGTTCCCAATATCGCAGCGCTTTCCCGTGCTCACAATGCCAGGATCGAACGCTAAGCTTGCAAAGGGTAGCGTTCCTACTTATGGATTATCGCTCGCGCCGGCGGATGCATCTGGCTATGAATTATGCGCTTGGCGGAGCGCCGAATGTACTGCGGCCTGTCTTGGAATACGCGCGGGCCGCTCGCGCATGACTTCGGTGCAGCGTGCTCGCATCCGAAAGACCAAGCGTATGGTGCAGCAACCGTATGCGTTCATGCGTTCGATGCTGATGGAACTGGAATCGGCGCGCCGCGCGCACGGTGATCGGTTTGCGCTGCGCTTGAACGTGCTTTCCGATCTGGATTGGCAATCCCTTGCGCCGTTCCTACTGTCCTACGGTCGATGGCATTACGACTACACCAAGAGCACGGCCAAGGCGCTGCGCTCGATTGGGTCACAGTATCCGCTGACACTATCACACTCCGGCTATAACTGGCCCGACTGCGAACAGGTACTACAGCGTGGTGGAAACGTGGCCGTTGTTTTCGATGGCACGATACCGACCACGTTCAAAGGCTACAAGGTGATCAACGGAGACCGAACGGATAACCGCTGGCGCGATCCGCGCGGCGTGATCGTCGGCCTCGTGGCCAAAGGGAACCCCGAGCCTAGCGCGTTCATCGTCACACAGTGACGGCCCCGAGCCCTGCGCCGCTTGCCCCGGCGCTTCGCTCGCGGTCGGCAACGTAGCCGCCCGCGGATAGTCCACAGTCCACACCACAAGGCTTGACACATAGCACATTCGAGGTGTATTGTCCACACAGCAGATGCAACAGTGTTGCATACGCAGTCAACGACAGAAAGGAAACAGATGACAAAG
>VFZQ01001036.1 GCA_016871135.1 Acidobacteriota bacterium
CTTTTACATGCAGCTTTGGATGTTGTTGCCGCATGCGACGCTTGATCCGACGCCGGAACAGTTGAAGCCGTTTGAGGGGCAGGGGCCTGGCTCCGGCACGAAGCACCTGGGTGCGAATCAGATCTACAACGCGTCGGTGCATGACCTCGATACGCAAGTGGGGCGGTTGTTGAAAAAGCTTGATGAACTGGGGCTTGCGGAGAACACGATCGTTGTTTATTCAAGCGACAACGGGCCGGAGGACATTCATATTCGCAACGCGAGCCATTCGGCGTATGGATCGCCGGGGCCGTTCCGCGGGCGCAAGCGGAGCCTGTACGAAGGCGGTGTGCGCGTGCCGTTCTTGGTGCGCTGGCCGGCGCAGGTGCCGCGTGGAAAAGTGAATGACAAGACTGTTGTCGCGGCGGTCGATTTCCTGCCGACGCTGTTGGAGATTGCCGGCGTGGCGCCGGAGGGCGCGTTGGATGGAGAGTCTATGGCCGACGTTTTCGCCGGCAGGGCGCGGGCGCGGCTGAAGCCGGTGCATTGGGAGTGGCGATTCAACATCGCGGGTTATCACGCGAACAAGAGTCCGATTCTTTCGATTCGCGAGGGGGATTGGAAGCTGCTGTTTAACCCGGATCAGTCGCGCGTGGAGTTGTACGATATTCCGCGGGATCCATATGAAAGCATGAATTTGGCGGCGGCGAATCCGGCGGTTGTGAAGCGCATGATGGCGAAGGCGCTGGCATGGCAGAAGACGCTGCCTAGCGGCCCACTCGATGCGAACGCGGGGAGTTTGGCCTATCCGATGCCGAAGGGGAATCTCTGAGGATCCTTATCTACTACATTGGGCGTGCGAAGGATGCGAATGCGAACGCGATCGCGGAGGACTTCGTTGGACGCACGGCGAAGTTTTGTGCGTGTGAGATGCGGGAGATCAACCCTTTGAAATTTGACGTGCGCGCGAAGCATCCGGCAGCACGAAAGATCTATCTCGATCCTTTGGGCAAGGAGCTGGATTCCGCTCAGTTTTCGCGGGTGTTTTCCGATGCTGAGATGAACGGGCAGGACTTGGTGTTTCTTGTTGGCGCGCATGAAGGGCTGACTTCCGGACAGCGCGCGGAAGCGGATTTGCTGCTGTCGTTGAGCCGCATGACTTGGCCGCATGAGTTGGCGCGGGCGATGTTGGCGGAGCAGGTTTACCGGGCGTTTGCGATTCTTCGGAAGCATCCGTACGTGCGGTAAGCGATACTAGTAGCTGCAACCTCATATGGCTTGGTGGACAAGAAAAGAACCTAGCGTCAACACTGCATCCGACGAAGAGCGCCGCGTAAAAACGGAGGGCCTCTGGGAGAAGTGCGATGGCTGTAACCAGATCATCTGGAAAAAGGAACTCGACGAGTCGAAGAATGTGTGTCCGAAGTGTGGGCATCACTTCAAGCTCGACGCCGAGGAGCGATTGACGCTGCTGTTCGATGATGGCAAGTTTGAATTTCACGACCGCACGCTGCACTCAACCGATCCGCTGGAGTTCGTCGACTCGAAGCCTTACAAGGCTCGGTTGGCGGCGATGAAGAAGACGACCGGTAACGCGGATGCGATTCTAGCGGCGTCCGGTCTCATCAAAGGCCGGCGGGTCCATGTTTGCGCTCTGAACCTGCGCTTCGTCGGCGGGAGTATGGGCGCGGTGGTTGGTGAAACGATTGCGCGGGCGATCGACCGCTGCCTGGCTGAGAAGACGCCGCTGATTGTCGTCAGCGCCTCGGGCGGCGCGCGCATGCAAGAGGGCGCGGTGAGCTTGATGCAAATGGCGAAGATCTCGGCTGGGCTGATGAAGCTCGACGAGGCGAGTCTACCGTATGTGAGCATTTTGACCGA
>VFZQ01001037.1 GCA_016871135.1 Acidobacteriota bacterium
GTGTCAACATGGACGGCGTTTGGAACGGCTGCAAGGCCGTTGTCGGCCACATGCGCGAGCATAAGTACGGCCGCATCGTGTCCATCGCATCGGTGGCCGGCAAGGACGGCAACCCAAATATGACGGCTTATTCCTCCACCAAGGCCGCCGTCATCGGCTTCACCAAATCTTTCGGTAAGGAAGTCGCCACCGACGGCATTTGCGTCAACGCCGTCGCGCCCGCCGTCGTGCGCACGCCGATCCTCGATCAACTTACGCCCGAACAAGTGAAGTACATGAGCGACAAGATCCCGATGCGCCGCACCGGCGAGCCGGAAGAGATCGCCGCCGTCGTACACTTCCTCTCCAGCCCCGACTGCAGCTTCGTCACCGCGCAAACCTACGACGCCTCCGGCGGTCGCAGCACCTACTAACGCAAAACCCACCAACATGGACACCCTGACACCGGATCAATACGCCGAGGCGTCGATCACCGAACTGCTCGACGCCGCCTCGCGCGGCCGCATTGGCGTTGACCAGACGCTGCTGCGCTCCATCCTTTCGCGCGGCGAGGGCACGGCCGAAGAGATCGCCGAGTTCTTTCTCAACGTCGAGGAAAGCTGGCGCGTCGATCTCTCCGCGGACATCTTCCACATGCTCCGCGCGCTGCGCTCGCCCTCGGCGATTCCGGTGTATGCCGAACTTTTGGACGACGAGTCGGACGAAGACCCAGGGCCGATCTACGACGCCCTCTCCGAACTCGGCGCCGCGGCCATCGAGCCGTTGCTCAAGCAACACGCCGAGGCCGGGCCCGAGTCGCAAAGCCAGATCGAATTCCTGCTCGCCGGCCTGCGTGTCGTCGACGATCGCATCGGCGAACTGTTGAAGCAGCGGTTGGAATCGGACCCCGCCGAAGCCGCCATCAACATGAGCCTCTATGGCGACAAGGCGATGCGTCCCGTGCTGGAAGCCAAACTCGCCGGTGAGTTGAGCGACCACGAAAGACATGAAGTGCAGTTCGCCGTCGATCAGCTCAGCGCCGAGACCATCACCGACGAGCCCGAACCGTTCGACATCATGTCGCTCTATCCGGAAACGGCGCCGCCCGTGTTCGATGTGCTCGAACCGGAAGAGATGATCGCGTTCCTTGATCACAACGACGCCGGCATCCGCCGCATGGCCGCCGAGAGCCTCGCCAACGAAGAGTTGAATGAGGATGAGCTCAAGCGCCTCTTGCAGACCGCCGAGGAAGACAGCGACGTCGCCGTGCGTTCGCAGGCTTGGCAGGCGATGGCCACCGGTCTTGACGAGGACGATATCGTTCGCCGCATTCAGGCGCGCTGCTTTGATACCGAAGCGCCCGCTCTCGAACGGGCCGGCGCCGCCTGCGCGCTCGCTGAAACTACGATGAGCGACGAGCTTGCGGAGCTCCTGCGCGAGTTCTACGAGCAGCCCGAAACCCGCGCGCTGGCGATGAAGGCGATGTGGCACAGCTTCGACCAGCAGTTCGCCGAAGTCTTTCCGAAGCATCTGGAAGATCTCGACGAGGATATCCTGCGCAACGCCATTTGGGGCTGCGGATACCTCGGCATTGGACACGTCGCCGGACAGTTGGAAAAGTTGTTCGAGAACGAAAACGTGCGCGAACACGCGCTGTTCGCCTACGCGCTTTCGGCGCCGGTCGAACTCACTCGCGGGCGTGCCAAAGGCTTTTTCAAGCGCATCTTTGATTTAGCCGACGGACTCAGCGAGTCGGAGACTTCGGTCGTCGAAGCAGGCATCGATCAGCGGCTCGGGCTGTTGGGCCAGGAGCCGGTGTTCGCCAAGTCGGGGCACAAGCACTAGCGCGCGTCACAACTGGCGGGGGATCGAG
>VFZQ01001038.1 GCA_016871135.1 Acidobacteriota bacterium
CGAAATCACGACGCACGCCTGCAGGGTTGCCCATATCCCAGTTTACACCGGACGCTTGAAAGTCGTCTCTATATTATGCGGGACTCAATAAGAAGTACGCCACCACCGCCATGCGTCACGGCGATCTCGTCTCTCTGATCCGCACCGGAGGCGGAATCGCCGTACTCGAACAATTCACTGCCGATCCCCGCCATCTCCTCGCAGCGGCCGATCTGCTGAAGTGGCGCTACGCCGGCCGCACTGGCATCAAACCCATCGATCCGGAAGAAGAGATCGTCGCAGCGAAAGACGGCCCGCAGGTTCTCGATCACGATATGGGCCTGCATGAGTTGGGCGCCACCGCGACGCTCGAAAACGTCCTCGCCGGGATGAAAAAACTTCCAGGCCGCAAATCGATCGTCTTCATCTCCGATGCCCTCAACATGCAGTTCAACACCGCGGCCGCCTTTGAGCGCATCGTCGATAAAGCCAATCGCGCCGCCGTGTCGATCTACTCCATCGATCCTCGCGGACTGCAAACCAAACTTCCCGCATCCGCCGAAGAACGCGAAGACAGCCTCTTCGCCTCGCTTGGGGACGCTCTCGGCGTTGCGGCTTACAGCGAGAACGAAGGCCTGCGTTATCTTGCTTCACGCACCGGTGGTCTGTTGTTCGCCGACAACGATATCCCCGGCGCTATCGAACGCGCGGCCAAGGACCAGCTCGGCTACTTCCTCCTCGGTTTCTCGCCGGACGGCGATACCTTCGAAAATACGGTAAAACCCAAGTTCCACAAGATTACGGTTCGTGTGAAACGCCCCGGCTTGCGCGTTCGCTGGAAGAGCGGCTTCCTCGGAGCGCTCGACGATCAGCCGGTCGACCTGAGCGAGACGCACGAAAAATCCCGCGAACAGGAACTGCTCGAAGCCCTCGCTTCTCCTTTTCGCTCTGACGCGCTCCGCGTGCGTCTCACGTCTGCGTTCGTGCACTCCGCGCAAAATGGCCAAGGTGTCGCATCGCAAATTCACTTCGACGCCAAACAGCTCAGTTTTCATCGCGGCCTCGACGGCTTCTGGACGGCTAAGGTCGACATCATTACGTCGGCCTACCGCGGGCCGAAACATCCGCTCCGCCAGCGGGAGCGCATCGAGAACATCCGCCTTCCCGGCGACGTCTACCAGCGTTCGCTGCGCGAAGGTTTTCTTTTCCGTCTCTACGACCCCATTCCCGAGCCCGGTTTTTTTATGCTCCGCGCTGTCGTGCGCGATGCGGCCTCGCGAAAAATCGGCTCGGCCTCCCAAGTCGTCGAAGTGCCCGACGCCCGCAAGAAGAAACTCGCCATGAGCGGCATCGGACTCAAACTCTTGCCGCCCGGCTTCGGCGGCGTGCCGGCCGAGCCTGGCTTCGGCCTGGACATCGAGCCCTGGGCCGAGGGCAACCCCGCCGTGCGCCGCTTCAAACCGGGCCAGGACATCGTCTACGCTTTCTCGGTCATTAACCCGCGGCCCGCGATGACTACCCGGCTCAAGATTTATCGCAATGGTCAGTTGATCTTCACCGGCGGGCAACTTCAACTGATCGACGGCGCGATCATCGATCCCGCGCATCATGCCGGCGGCGGTGTCCTCCGCCTCGGTGCAAAGTTCGCGCCTGGCGAGTATCTGGCACAGGTCACGCTCTTCGATCCCAAAGCGAAAAAGCGGGCGCCTCGGCCTTCACAATGGATCGATTTCGAAGTCGTCGCACCGCGCTGAGAAAATCAAGCATATTCTCATCGAACGATGAGCCTGAAGGACGGTAGCTGACTGGGCTCCTTTCTGTTTTGGCGTTGTGTTTGCCGTCGGGTGCTCTGGGGCCGAGGGGCGGCTGTC
>VFZQ01001039.1 GCA_016871135.1 Acidobacteriota bacterium
ATTTGGACAGCCGTGACCCCCAACCTCACCTTCTCGCCAACTCGGACCAAGCGGTAACTCCTTTACCTTCAACTCCGCTCCCGCTCACTCCGCGCTAATTTGGACAGCCGTGGCCGGGCAGCGGGAGTTCTATCAAACTTCGGCGATCGACGACATGGCCCATCGTCGCCGTGCCCGTTTCGATCAGTGCGGCCTGTCCGGTCACATTCACCGATTCGGTAATCTGGCCGATCTCCAGTGTGACGTCGAGCGTCAAGCGTTCGCCCGCGCGTACATCGAAGCCGTCGCGCACGTAGCGCTTAAAGCCCGCCGACTGCGCTTCCACGCGGTACGTTCCAGGCGGCAACAGCGGCAACTCAAACACGCCTTCGGCGGAGGACTGCGACACAACACGCACGCCGGTGTCCTGTTTGATTGCCGCGACCTCAGCCGCCGGCACCGCCGCGCCGGAGCCATCGGTGATGCGCCCGGCGATCCTACCACGTGCATCCTGGCTGAAGCCAGTCATCGCCGCCAAAAAGACCAAGGCAAGACTTCGCATGCCGAATTATACTAACTAGTCAATGCGTATTCTCCGCCGTACCCTGTTGCAACTGCCCGCCGCCGCGCTGGCACAAGCCGCCGCGCCGCGCCACAACTTCGTCTTTAACGAGAAAGGCCGCTTCGGCGGATGGCCCGCCAATCACGGCATGTGGGCCTGGGGCGATGAACTGCTCGTCGGCTTTGAAGCCGGCCACTTCCGTTTCAACGACGCAAAAAGCCGCGAGCACTCCATCGACTATTCCAAGCCTGCCGAACATCTTCTCGCGCGCTCGCTTGACGGCGGTGAAACGTGGAAACTCGAAAAACCCGCGGGCCTGAAGCCGCCGCCCGGCGTGAAGGTCGCCGGCGTGCCCGTCGAAAGCGACGGCCGTCCGGAGACCGACAGCCCCGGCAACTTCAACTTCAAGGCGCCCGGCTTCGCGCTCACCGCGCGAATGACATCGATTCACACCGGCCCATCGCGTTTCTATGTGACCAACGACAAAGGCCACAACTGGCAAGGCCCATTCAAGCTGCCGGATTTCGGCACTCCCGGCATCGCCGCGCGCACCGACTACCTCATCGACGGCGCGAAAGAGATGACCATTTTCCTCACCGCCGGCAAGACCAACAAGCGCGAAGGCCGCGTGCTCTGCGCCCGCACCACGGACGGCGCGAAGACCTGGAAGATGCTGAGCTGGGTGTGTCCCGAGCCCGAAGGCGACGACTTCGCCATCATGCCGTCCAGCGTGCGTCTCAGCGCCAAGTCGATCCTTACCACGATCCGCCACCGCAAATTCATCGCCGCCTGGCGAAGCGACGACAACGGCGCCTCTTGGAAAATGGTCGGCAAACCGGTCGACGACACCGGCGGCGGCAATCCGCCGATGATCAACCGTTTGCCTGATGGCAAAATCGTGATGACATACGGCTTCCGCAACGCGCCGTTTTCCATTCGCGCGCGCGTGTCGAGCGATGAAGGCAAGACGTGGTCGCCCGACATCATGCTGCGCGACGACGGCGGCACCTGGGACTTGGGCTACACGCGCACCGTGCGCCGCCGCGACGGAAATCTTGTCACGGTCTACTATTTCAACACCGCCAAAGACAGCGAACGTTTCATTGGAGCAACGATTTGGAAACCCTAGGACTCTTTCTACTTTCCGCCGCGATCGCCGCGGCACAGCCCGCGTTTCAAAGCGAACTTCTCTTCCCTCCGGAGACGTGGCACAACCACTCTTCGTCGATCGTCGAACTGCCGAACGGCGATCTCTTCGTCGCCTGGTTCCACGGTTCCGGCGAGCGGCAATCGGACGACGTAAAGATC
>VFZQ01001040.1 GCA_016871135.1 Acidobacteriota bacterium
CGCGTTCTACATCAATCTTCCGCACCGCGATTACATCGCCATCGGACCGTCGGCGTCGGGCGACGACCGCCGCTCGGCCGTTCACGAATACGTCCATCTACTTAACCGCCACGGCGACACCGAACTGCCCGTTTGGATGAACGAGGGCACTGCCGAGCTGTATTCAAACATCGAACCCGTCCGTAAGAAAATCCGCGTCGGGACCCCGATACCTTCTCACGCCTTCCTCCTGCAGTCGCAGTGGCTTCCGCTGGAGGATGTTATCCACGCCGACCACAAATCGCCGCTCTACAACCGGCGCCAGCACGTTGGGCCCTTCTACGGACTATGTTGGGCGCTGGTGCACATGCTCGCTCTCGATCCCCGCTATTCGCCGAAATTCTCACAGGTCTACACCGCATTTGGCGTTGGCAAGACTTCACGGGAAGCGCTTGAACAAACCTACGGCAAGCCGCTCAAAGCGATCGAAGCCGACCTGAAATCTTACACCCGCGGCAACGCCGTACTCGTCGTCAACTTCGACATCCAATTTGAGCGCGTCGACAAAGTGACGCCCCGACGCGCGACGGCCTACGATTGGGGCATCGCAATGGCCGACCTGAAGGCCGCCGCAAGAAAGAACGACGAGGCGCTGAAAGCTCTGCAGGCGCTTGTCAAGGAGGATCCCTCGCGCCCGGAATCCCACGAATCGATCGCCTTCGTTCATATGATGGATCGCTCCGACAAAGCCGCCGATGCCTTTCGGGCCGCGCGCAAAGCCGGCAGCGAGCACCCGCAACTCGCCTACTGGGCGCCTTCGATGCTGCGCAGTTATCAGGAATCGATGCCCGAGCTTCGCCGCCTGGTCGAGAAGTACCCCGACTACGTCGAAGCGCGGTTGCGGCTGGCCTCGATGCAGGTCAACACTCGGGAGTACGAGAACGCATTCGCCACGTTGAAGGCGATTCGCAAGGTGAATCGTAAACAGGCGATGGAGTACTTTCCCTCTATGATTCAAAGTGCGTGGATGCTGAAGAACTTGGACGAGGCGCGCGCAGCGGCGTCTCAGTTCGTCAAGACAGCGCGCACCGAACGCGACAAGGAACGCGCCACGGAGATGTTCGCGTTTGCGATGAAGGACCCGCCCGAGGAGAAGGCGGAATTGGCGAAGGTCGAATCGACACTTCCAGGCGCGGTCAACACAACCGTCGCCTTTGAGCCGGATACGACGGAACTGATCTTGCCCGACGATAGCGGACTCGAAGTCGTCAAAGAAAACGGCAAATTCTCGCACCTCCGCCAGATCGAGTCGACTTACCTCGAAGGCACGCTCATCAACTTGGAGTGCGCCGCGCCTTCGGCTATCCTTCATGTTCGCGACGCCTCCGGCCAGATTACGCGCCTGATCATCCTCGATCCCGGCGACGTCAAACTTGTCAACTCCTCCACCGGAACTGGAAATCTCGATTGCGGCGAGCAGAGCAAGAAGGTGAAAGTCGGTTTCCTGCCACGCGTCAACGAAGCGCAAAAGACCACCGGAAATCTTCGCAGCATCGAGTATTTGCCATAGTTCTCACGAACGCGCTGGACACATCGTCCGATGATGTGATTCAATCGCACCGTATGCAAATCAATCGACGCGCCGCTTTCCGTCACTTGGCCGGCATGTTTGGCGCCGCGCCCTTCGCCGCCTTGGCGCAGGATTTGAAAGACCCAATCAACGTGTTCGACTTCCAGGCCCTAGCCAAAAAGAAGCTCGACCCCCTTGCCTGGGACTACCTCGAAGGCGGCTCCGAAGACGAGGCATCCCTTCACGATAACCGCGCCGGTTTTCGCAACATCATCATCCGCCCGCGCATGCTCG
>VFZQ01001041.1 GCA_016871135.1 Acidobacteriota bacterium
GGGCTTGGTCCTCGTCGGGTTGGATTCTGTTCTTGGCGGAACGTCTTCTAACCCTACCAGGACCTTGCCTCTCTTCTTTCAGAGCCTAATTTGGACAGGCGTGGTCTGTGATATAACTCTGGCAGGAGCCAGAAATGTCTCGATTCTCAGCACTCGTTTGTCTAATCGGCGCCTCGTTGTTTCTGAGCGCCCAGCGCGCGCCTTTGTTCAAAGACGAGATCCTGCCCGTCTTGCAGAAGAACTGCACCTCGTGCCACAGCCCGGAACGGAAGATGGGCGGACTTGATCTGACTACTTTCGCCGGCCTGATGAGTGGTGGATCGAGCGGTCCGGTGATTGCGCCCGGCAAGCCGCAACGCAGCTTGCTGTGGCTGCAAATCGAGAGCGGGAAAATGCCCATGGGCGGAAAGCTCAATGGTGCGCAGAAACAGTTGATTCAGGCCTACATCGAACATGGCCGTTTCCCGCAGGGTGAAACCGAAGCAGCGGCGGCTGCTCGCGAGGCCGCAAAAATCACGCCGGAAGCCCGGCAATGGTGGTCGTTCCAAGCGCCGGCGATGCCGCGCATTCCGTCGACGAAGAAGAAGACCGGCCCGATCGATGCGTTTATCAACGCCAAACTCGAAGAAAAAGGTTGGGCGATGCAGCGCGAGGCCGGCAAGCGAACGCTTCTGCGCCGTGTTCATTTCGATTTGACTGGCCTCGCGCCGACCCGAGCCGAGACCAAGGCGTTTCTCGAAGACAATGCGCCGAACGCTTACGAGAAATTAATTGACCGTTTGCTCGCATCGCCGAAGTACGGCGAACATTGGGGCCGGCACTGGCTCGACATCGCGGGGTATTCCGATTCGCTCGGCGATGCGGGCGACGTCGAACGCGAGACTTCTTGGAAATATCGTGACTACGTGATCCGCGCATTCAACGCCAACAAGCCGATTAATCGCTTCCTGCTCGAGCAGTTCGCGGGCGATCAACTCGTCAACTACAAGCCGCAAGCTTCGCCGACCGCGGAAGAGCGCGAGGCGCTTATCGCGACCGGTTTCCTTCGCACAATCGCCGACATCACCGACAATCAGACGATTTACGAAGTCGACAAGTACTTCGATGCGCTGCAGAAAACGGTCGAAACGAGTTTGACCGCGGTGCTGGGCCTTTCGGTCGGTTGTGCGCGCTGCCACGATCACAAGTTTGATCCGATCCTGCAGAAGGATTACTACAAGCTCACGGCTGTGTATCAGGCGACGTGGGACCCGGAGAATTGGCTGGCGGCGAGCGTAAAGTATGGGCCTTGGCCGAGTCGCATGGTCATCGATGTGCCGCACGATAAACGCGAGTCGTGGATCAGGGACGTTACATCGAACGATGCCAAGACGATTCGGCGGCTCGACGATCTGCTCGAGGCGACCTATCAGATGTTCCGCAAGGAAACCCTGGCTAGCCGGGAAATGGGCGAAGAGCGGCGGAAAGCGATTCGGTTTCAGATTGAGAATGACCCGGACCTGGAAGTTGACCGCAACCCTGATAAGTCCGGCATGTCCGATCAGGACTTGGAGAAGCGTTACCCCGAACTTCTGACCTGGAAACAGGAATTGATCGCCAAGCGCGCGAGTCGTCGCAAAACGCAAACATCGGTCGATCCGAACTACATCGAAGCGGCCTGGGACGTGTCGAAGACCCCGTCGCCAACTTACGTATTGCAGCGCGGCAACTACCTCGCGCCGGGCGCCGAAGTGAAGCCCGGGTTGCCGATCGTTCTCGATAACCCAGCCAAGCCTTTCGAATTCCCCGATCCTTCCAAGCACCAGGAATGGAATCACACGGGCCGCCGCCTGACATTGGCC
>VFZQ01001042.1 GCA_016871135.1 Acidobacteriota bacterium
CTGGAGGTCGGTTTTTGGAGAATCAAACTCGATTCCGGATCGGCGAGATTGATAACGTTTCGCGCCGTCGAAAGCGTGCCGTTAAACAGAGTGTGCGAGGCGTGGCAATGCAAACAGGCTTGGCCGTCTTTACCTCGCGTGGATAGAATCGGCTCGACGTACCCACGAAAATAGTCGTCGTCCGGCCGGACGCCGGAAGCCGTGGCGCGCCCGCCCGCCGATGGTTTCGGCGCGGGCGGCTGGGAGGCCTTGATGGCGGCCAGCAACGGATCGCGATCGCCAGCCAGCGGCCCGGCCAGACGGCTGACTTGCGCGAACGGAACGTCGCGAACAACCTGCGCGGCCAATAAGGCGACACGCCGGGTTTCGGCATCGTCCGATTTCAGATAGGGAGCGATAGCACGGGCCATCCGATCGTTGGCTGGACCGAAAAAGACTGTCGTTTCGACATCGTTGCCGATGCGATTGTAGACCGCCGGGAACGGCGTCGAACGATCGGCCTTGGGATCGTAAACGTCGCCGCGCCGGAGTTCGAATTCTGAAAGACCGGCAAGCAGGCGCCGCGCTTGAAGCGCCGAACCTTTTTCGAGGACAGCCGCGAACTTCGCCGCCAGACGGTCTTCGACGGCGAGCCGGCCGCGAATGACCCGCTCCCGGTCCTCGGCCTTGGCGATGACCGGCACCCAGTTGTTGTACAGATAGCGAATATTTTCATCGGCGAGGTTGTAAACCGATTCCTTCAGCCCACGCTCGACCCAGGGGTGAAGCGGATTCTTCAGCGCGCCGAGAACTTCGTTTTCGATTCGTTCTCGCACGGGAGTGGAAGGCGTCCAATACCAAAACTGCCAGGAAGCCTTCACCGCGTGCAGAGCCACCGCGGGAGACTTGTCGCCGAGCAACCGCAGCAGCGGTTCGGCGAATTCGTCTCGGCGGGCAAGCGCCGAAAAGTGCGACGCGAACACGCGCGAGGCGCCCCAGCGCTGGCGCTCGCTGCCCGACTTCAGGGCCGCCATCAGCGGCTCGGCCGGAGCTTCCGGTCGGCGGTTGTAGATCTGCCGAACCGTCCACGCCGCCGATCGCGCGACGAGTTTGCTGGGATCCTCCAATCGCTTGATGGCGCCGGGAAGTGAACTGGTTACGCCGAAACGGCCCAGTGTCTCCAGCGCCTGCGCGCGAATCAACGGTTCGGGAGAACCAGTGAGCGCTTCGATTTCTGCGATTCGCGCCGCGTCCGGGCGATCCCATTGGTTGTTCAGCGATTCAAGCGTTGCCGGCAACCCGGCGCTCAGGGCGCCCCAGGGCCGCTGTTTCCGTTCGACCGGGTAATACGACGTGAGGGCGAGGACCGCCATTTGCGTCTCGCGGAACGGCGTGCGGAAATTCTCGTATGTTTGGAGTGGATCGAGCCATCCGCCAAACGGCTGCTGACGGCTTAGCAAATAAGCCAGCCCCTTGGCGACTTGCGGGTTGTCGCGCGGAATTCCGGCCGCATGCAATGCCCAGAGTGCGTGGCCGGTCTGAAACTCGGCGGCGAATGACTTCTCGTCGAAGCGCGCCGACCACTGGCCGTCTCCCCTCTGCAGCGCGAGTATGCGTTGCGCGTTGGACTGAATCTTCGCCGCATGTTTCGTCTTGTCGATCGCGGCCAGCGCCAGCGTTTGATAGCAGAGGTCGATCGTGTTCTTGATCTCGTGATCCTGCTCGATAAGCGCCGAGATCGCCGGATCGCGCGTTACCTCCCACGAGTACCACGCGACCTCGTAAGGACTGACGAGCGGGGTGTTGCCGTTAGTCTCGTCGCCCGGCAACTTGACTCGATCCTTGTAGTAG
>VFZQ01001043.1 GCA_016871135.1 Acidobacteriota bacterium
TTGTGAATCAGCGCTCCGTGTTCGACTTTCATCTCGCCGTAGGCAAAGTGCAGGACTCGGTCACCGTCGAAGCCGTCGGCGCGCAACTGCAAAGCGCCACCGCTGAACTCGGCAGCGTATTAACACGGCAGCAAGTTGTCGACCTTCCCGTCGGCCGCAGCATTCAGAACATGATGCGCCTCACGCCGGGCGTCACGGCAATCGGCATAGGGCAGTCGAGCATCCCCTCGGTGAACGGACAGATCAACCGCAGCAGCATGTACATGCTCGACGGCGTGAACAATCAGTCGACCTTCTTCAGCAACCTCGCGTTGAATCCGATCATGGAGACCATCGAAGAGTTCAAAGTACAATCGCACAACGATTCCGCCGAAGTCGGCGGCGTCATGGGTGGCGTCATCAACACGACGACGAAATCCGGTACGAACGAACTGCACGGCAACGTCTACGCGATCGAACAGAACGACGCCTTCAACGCGCGCAATACGTTCCTCGCATCGGTAGCGCCGTTCAAGGGACACACGTTCGGCGGAACAGCGGGCGGGCCGGTCCGCATTCCGAAGATCTACGATGGCAGGAACAAGACATTCTTCTTCGGCGGTTATCAGCGCTTCTATAGCGTCGGCCCGTCCAATGGCACGCTGCGCGTTCCCACGCCCGCGAACCTTCGTGGCGACTTAAGCGACTGGGCGCTTCCGATCTACGACCCCTCCACCACTCGCGCCCTTCCCAACGGCACGTTTGAGCGGACACCCTTCACGGGCAATCAGATTCCGGCCAGCCGCCTCAGTCCTGGCATGGTCTACTTTGCGCAAACTGTCCTTCCGCCGATCGAGCCTACCGGCATCGCCAATCAGAACGCGTGGAATCGCACGCGCGTACAAAACTGGCAGCACAGCATCAACGGCCGCGTCGATCATCGCTTTAACGACAAAGACGCGGTTTGGGTGCGCTATTCGCGATTCTACAGCCCCGGACGTGGTGCGGCCGCGCTGCCCTCGCAGGGCCGTGAATCCAATGGACGCGCGTTAAACCTCGCCACGAATTGGGTTCACACATTCGGACCGACAGCGGTATTCCAGTATCAGTTCGGGCGAGTGTTTCAATGGACCGGATCGAAGGACAAGTACAAGTCGCTGCCGTCCGATTTCGCGAGCAAAGTCGGGTACTCGGCGAACCTCCTCACGGCGTATCAGGACGGCAACACCTATTACCCCGGCTTCAATCCGGCCGGCTTTTTCAATAGCACGGAACAGTTCAGCGTTAGCCGCGCGGGAGACAGTTGGCATCACCGGGCGAGCTACTCAAAATTGAAGGGCTCTCACATGTTGAAATTCGGGGCCGAATACAACCGCGTGCAGTGGTATTACGAGAACGGCGTGACCAATGTCGGTTTCGCGAATCAGGGCACCGCGGATCCGCTGCGTATCGGCAGCACGGGCAGCCCCCTCGCATCTTTTCTTTTGAACGTCCCCGACAGCGCCACACGCCGCGACATCATTGAGACCATGCCCTGGTGGGGTGGGACAATTGGCTTCTACGCGCAAGACTCTTGGAAAGCCACCAACCGGCTGACGATCAACATGGGCTTGCGTTACGATCGCACCTTCATCCCCACCGCCGGCACGCCGGAGCGAAACAACAACTTCGCCGGCAACATGGACTACCTCAGTGGCAAGTACATTCTCCAAACGCCGGCGCCCGCGTGCGGCGCCGGAAACCAGAAGGGCGGATGTATTCCGACTCCGCCGGGAGCCCCAGCCGGCTGGCTCCCCGACAACGTCATCGTCGCCCCTGGCGGCAAGGTGTAGAAGGACACGAAACTGAAC
>VFZQ01001044.1 GCA_016871135.1 Acidobacteriota bacterium
CCGAATCCTCTTTGGCCAGCTTTACTGAGGCGTCGCCAAAGTCGGTTTGATTAGTCACCTTCAAAAGCGGGGGCCCACCCCGGCTGAGCTGCCGCGCGACAGATCTGTTCCGCTTTCATGATTGTCTGCACCTCGTGCGGCCGATATTGCGGGACCTCATCAGGGCGTGTCCGCGAATCAAGAGGGCTTCTAGTGCGCCCTATAAGACCACAGTTGCATTTATTTTGAAGCGCGCCTAGCCTTCTCCCTCGGCGCTTTCGCATGAACACATTCCCGTCCCCAAACGAGGCGCGTGACCGGGGACATTAATCCTTCACAGGAGGAGTGTGTTATGGCTATTTCCCGCTCAGAAGCCAGTCGGATTAATGGATCCAAGAGCACGGGGCCCGTGACTCCAGAGGGCCTTGCGGCGTCCAGTCAAAACGCGCTGAAACTTGGCATTTTTTCCAAACGTCGGTTTCTCCCTGAGGAGAATCCCGCAGACTTCCACGCGCTGATTGAATCGTTGGTCGCAGTCTATAACCCGGCTACGTTAATCGAAATTATCTACGTTGATCGGATGGGTATGGCGCGTTGGAAGCTCGCGCGTCTTGAGCGAGCCGAGGTGGCGGTGATTGAGCTGCAGCGCAACTTCTTTGATTTTGCATCGGAAGAAGATAAGTGGCAGCGGTTTGGGGGTCGAATGCTCTCTCATCGAATCGCCGCGCTTGACGAGGAGACCCGTCAGAAATACATGGCGGAGCGCGACGCTGTTGTCACCGCGGCGCTCGGGTTTCCGGAGGATCCCGAGAAGTTTTCCCGGCAGGCGGCCGCGTTACATCGCGAGTTCGATTTGGCAGCGCGGCAATTGAGAGAAGAGCAGTCCCGTCGAGTGGATTTGGTTGAGATGCGGCCGCTGAAATCGCGTGAGCCGACAGATCGCTCGGACGCGATCGAGGCGGAGGCGGAGGACTAGGGCGTTTTGAAAAAACGAACCCGAGAAGACCTCACTCCGACCGGGCACAGCCACCCCCTCCCCAGGCGTCCGGGTAGGGGGTGGCACCCCCGCAGACCGTGCGTGAGGTCAACCGTCGAATGTTCGTCGTTTATTCCTGATCCTTTGCTACTATCGACGCGGAATAGTTCCAGATTGAACGCAAAACGGAACTTTCCGCGGACGATGGTCCGCAGGGGAGGGGAGCATGTTGGCCAAGATCCCGCAGGCCCAAGAGGCTGCGGCCGATCCACTCGAATCGATGGCCGGCGAATCTGGTGCGATGCGCGCCTTGCGGGCGCTCGTCCGTCGGGTGGCCGCGAGCGACAGTACGGTGTTGGTCCTTGGCGAGTCGGGGACCGGCAAAGAGCTGGTCGCTCAATCCATTCACCGACTTTCCGCGCGGGGTAGGCACTCCTTCGTTCCGGTGAATTGCGGCGCGATTCCGCATGACCTCTTGGAAAGTGAGCTCTTTGGGCACACCAAAGGCGCCTTCACGGGCGCGCTGACCGACCGGCGCGGTCGGTTTGAGATGGCTGACTCCGGTACGTTGTTTCTCGATGAGATCGGCGACATGCGCATCGAGATGCAGGTCAAACTGCTGCGCGTACTGCAGGAGCGGATCATCGATCGAGTCGGCGATGATCGGCCCTTCGCGGTCGATGTCCGCGTGATCGCTGCGACCCATCGACACCTCGAAGAGGCCATCGGTGCCGGCGAGTTCCGCGCCGATCTTTATTACCGGCTCAATGTGATTCCGTTGTACGTGCCGCCGCTGCGCGAGCGGGGCGAGGACGTACTCCTTTTATTCAACCATTTTGCGCGGCGTTGCGCAGTCGCGGGC
>VFZQ01001045.1 GCA_016871135.1 Acidobacteriota bacterium
GAAACCGCACGCAAGTCGCTCCGCAAGATGCGGCGGAGGAAGCGCCTTATTCCTTCGTTCTGGAAACAGGCTTCTCTTTGGCCGGAGTGACGCTATATTATGCGGGACTCAATAACTACGCGCTCCCGGAGCCCTACCAGTCGGCGACGGCGTTTCTTCCGTTTCAAGCCGCGCTTTGTCACGACGACGCCCGCGGCCGGCGTTACGTAGTCACGCACGTCGCGTCCGAATTCACTTGTCCTGGATTCGGCCCTGGCGCCGAGATCACCCACTGGAACGGGCTCCCGATCGATATGGCGGTTCAGCAATTAGCATTTCGGGAGAACGGCGCCAATCCCACCGCCTGCACCGCGCGCGCGATTTTCAATCTCACCGTCCGCCCGCTGAGGCGGTTGCCGCCACCGGACGCTCCCGCGGTCACTCTTCGCTACGTTGCCGACGACGGCTCGGGCGAAGTGTGCGAATTGATGGT
Organism: Acidobacteriota bacterium; assembly: GCA_016871135.1. Classification (GTDB taxonomy): domain Bacteria; phylum Acidobacteriota; class Terriglobia; order Bryobacterales; family Bryobacteraceae. The sequence goes on from VFZQ01001045.1 coordinate 473, forward strand.
GGATTGGTCGGTACGGCGGACACAGGATTCGGACGACTTGCGAGCGCTGTTATTCAACCTTCCCGCGCCGGAAGCCGAAGGGTGGAAGGTTTGGAAGCCCAACCTGCCGGTTCACTACCAGGTCATTTCGCTGCCGTTTCCCAACTCCAACAAACCCGCCGCCGTTGGGGTGATCCGGATCCGCCAATTCGATAGCGAAGAAATCGATGAGATCGAGTATGTGAACGAGTGCGCCGCGCTAGCCGAACATATGCAAAACGAGGCCCCGTTGGCGTTGTTAATCGACGTCCGCGGCAACGGCGGCGGCCACATTCCGAATGGCGAGCGCCTCCTGCAACTTTTCTCCCCGTCGCCAATCACGCCAACGACGTTTCAATTCCTAAATACGCCGCTGTCGCGCCGGTTGGCTTTTGAAGACAAGTCCCGGTTCGAAGGATTCGGTCTCGAGAAAGATACCGGCGCGGATTATTCGACGTCTAGTCCCATCACCGCTCCGGAAGACGCCAACGACATCGGCCAGCGCTACTACGGCCGCGTGGCGCTGATCGCCGACGCGCACTGCTATTCCACCACCGACATCTTCGCCGCTGGCTTTCAGGATCATCGCATTGGCCCAGTGATCGGCGTAGACCCCACGACCGGCGGCGGCGGCGCGAACGTGTTTTCGTACAACGAACAGGAGATCGCCGGCCTAACGACCGAAGACGGTTTCCGGTTTCCGCAAATGCCCGGTGGCACCGACCTGGAGATCTCCGTGCGGCGCTGCCTCCGCGCCGGCCGCTTTCAAGGTGAGATTTTGGAAGACTTCGGCGTTGCCGCCGATTTCGTCTATCGGATACGGGAAGCCGATCTGTTCAACGTCGACCGCGGGCTCTACGAATTCGCATTCGAAAAAGTGATCGAGACGAGCGAACTCCGGGCCGTCGCCATCGACCTCGCGGTGGCTGAAGCCCAAAGCGATTTCCCCTCGCAGTTCCAGGCGGAGTTGAGCATAGGCTGCCGCTTCGAGGGCATCGATTGGGCGGAAATCGTCGTGAATGGTAAGGTTGTGCAGCTCTTTCAGGATCTACGCGCCTCCGGTAGCTCGCGGTTGACCATGATGGCGCCCAGCCGAGGTGAAGAAAGCATCTCGCGCGTCGACGTGCGCGCGTACCGGTTTAGCCGCTATGACGGTACGCCGTTCTTCCCGCCACTGGAGCTCAAACAGGTCGACGGGCGCACCAAGTTTGCGTACCGCCTGATCGCCTCGCGCACGATCACCGACGGAGACGCCAAATGGCTGAAAGACAGTCCAGAGGCGGCGATGACGATTCCACCGATTCGCTATCCGGCCGAAGG
>VFZQ01001046.1 GCA_016871135.1 Acidobacteriota bacterium
GTGGCTGATCTCGCCGGACCGCTTGACTTCGGCGCGCGTCATTACACGATTATTCTCGAAGGCGGCGTCGCGATTACGCTCGAAGCCGACGTGCCGCCACCCCCAGTTCCGACGGCGGCGCAAGGCGAGTTTACCGTCGCGAGCCTAAATTTGCAACGATTTTTCGCAACACAAACTAGCTTCGATGCGCGCGTGGCAAAACTGAAGAAGTTCGTTGTCGAGACGCTGCGGTCGCCCGATATCCTCGCGGTGCAGGAAGTTGGCAGCCCGGCGGCGCTCGAACGGGTTGCGACGGAACTCAGCGGATATCGAGCGTTCGTCTCGAGCACGAACGATCCGTCCGGCATCGCGTGCGGCTACCTGGTTAAGAATTCGACCGTCACTGTAACGACGGCGTTCCCAATCGAAGATCCGATTCACGATCGCCAGCCCTATCGCCTCAACGTGCGCGTCGGGTCGCTGCAGTTCGCCGTGCTAAACATCCACATGCGATCGCTGATCAACGCCGACGATCCGGCGGTCCTGCTGAAACGCCGGCAACAAGCCGAAAGCATCAATCGCATCGCGCGCGTTATTCAAGGCTACAACGTCCCGTATATGATCGTCGGCGACTTTAACACCGTTGCCCACGACGAACTCATCGGCGTGATGTCGCAAGGCTTGAACCTGACTAGCGTCAGTCCGCTACTGAAGAACGGCGACGAGTACTCGTACGTGTTTAATGGACTCACGCAGACGCTCGATCACGTATTGCTCAGCCCCGGCATGCGCGCGTTTATCACGCGTGCGGCCTACACACGCAGCAACGCTGACTGGCCTGAATCGCTCCGCGCCGATTTGAACTTCGGCGTGCGCGTCAGCGACCACGATGCTTCCGTCACGTGGTTCCGCGCGGACCCTGTTCCCTTCTCCGCGTTTTCGATCACCAATGCCGCAAGCTTTCGCACCGGCTCTATCGCGTCAGGCGAGATCGTCACTATCTTCGGCCGGGATCTCATCGGCCAGCGCTTTCTCATCGACGGCCGCGAAGCGCCGACGTTCTATCAAAGCCCCACGCAGTGGACTATCCGCGTCCCCGAACAACTCTCGCGCGGCGCGGTCGCGTTCGAGCGCGGTGGTCAGACCGTTCATTCGGTGGAAGTACCGGTGGCATTCGCGTCGCCCGGCCTTTTCGCCACGACGCCCTCGGGCCGTGCCGGCGATCCAATCGAACTCTGGGGCACGGGTATCGCGCCGTCGTTCGAGGTTAGAATTTGCAATCAAATTGCGGATGTTGTTTATCGCGGTCAGACACTCGGTCTGTGGCAGATCAATGCGCGTATTCCCACCGAATGCCCCGCCGGCGCGACGACCGCCGAAGTCGCTAGCGGACGCCGGACGAGCAATATCATTCGCGTTGACGTGAGGCCCTGAGTTTCATCTCCTCCACTGTCTTCGGCCAGTCCTTGCCGAGCAGCCGCGACAGCGCCCGGTCCGCCAGCAACTTGCCGCCGGTCTGACACGTCGGGCAGTAATTCGATTCGTTCGACGCATGAACGATTCGCTGTATCGGAGTCGAACATTGGGGGCACGGCAGTTTGAACTTGCCGTGCGCCGCCATTTCGGGGCGAAACGCCGTGACCCTTTCCGGAAAGCCGCCACCGCACTGCGCACGAAGCAGATCGGTGAAGAACGTCAGCCGGTCTTTGATCGAATCGAACAAACGGACGATCTGCGCGTCGTCGAGTTTCTGCGTCAGTGCGACCGGACTCAGGCGCGCATGCAACAAGATCTCATCGCTGAAGGCGTTGCCGACTCCGCTCAA
>VFZQ01001047.1 GCA_016871135.1 Acidobacteriota bacterium
TGACGTCGAAGAAGGCCTTCTGAATCTTCTCGGTGACCGGGCCGCGCGCTCCGCCTCCGATGGTGATGCGGTCGATCGAACGGATTGGCGTTACTTCGGCGGCCGTACCGGTGAAGAACACTTCGTCGGCGATATAGAGCATCTCGCGAGGGATCATCGACTCGGTCAACTCGTAACCCAACCGCTTGGCGATTTTGATCACCGAGTCGCGCGTGATGCCGGGCAGAGCGGAGTTGCCCAGGGGCGGCGTCACGATTTTGTTGTCGCGAATCACGAAGATATTCTCGCCCGAGCCTTCCGATACGTAGCCGTTTGTGTCGAGCGCGATGCCCTCGGCGTAGCCGTTGAAGTGCGCCTCCATGCGGATCAACTGCGAGTTCATATAGTTGGCCGCCGCCTTCGACAACGCGGGGAGCGTATTCGGCGCGATGCGGTTCCAGCTCGAGATGCAAACGTCGACGCCTTGCGCCAGCGCTTCTTCGCCGAGATACTTGCCCCATTCCCAGCATGCGATGTAAAGGTCGAGCGGGTTGTTAATGCCGAGGACGCCGACATCCTTGTACCCACGAAGCAGAATTGGACGTACGTAGCACGCGTCGAGCTGGTTGACGCGGATCAGCTCAAGCGTGGCATCGCACATCGCGTCGACGGTGAAGTCGACTTTGTCCATGCGATAGATTTTTGCCGAATCGAGCAATCGGCGGTAGTGTTCCCGAATGCGGAATACTTGCGGGCCGTTTTGGGTCGAATAGCATCGAATCCCCTCGAACACCGCGCTTCCGTAGCTAACCACGTGGCTGAGCACGTGAATCCTGGCGTCATCCCATGCGATGAACTTGCCGTTACACCATATCTTTTCCGTGGGCGTCAACATCCTCTTATTATAAGGCCCGCTTTGCAACTCCTGCGCGAAAAGTGGCATCATACGATCGATAGTTAACCGGAGCCATTCATGAAACTACGCCGATTGATTCCACAACTCACGCTCACACTGGGGTTCTTGATCGCCGCCGAGAAGCAGCGTGTGCTAAAGCCGGGATGGAATTTGTTTTCGCCAGACCAAGACGTTCAGATGGGCAAGGAGTACGCCCAGGAAATCGAGCGGCAGTTTCAGATCATCAACGATCCCGCGCTGCACAACTATGTGAATCGGATCGGCCAGCGCCTCGTGAACGGCATCGAAGGGCAGAAGTTTCCGTTCACATTCAAGGTAGTTAACGATCCATCGATTAACGCCTTCGCGCTGCCTGGCGGGCCGATGTATGTGCACACGGGCCTGATCGCGGCTGCCGATAACGAAGCGCAGATCGCCGGCGTGTTGGGTCACGAAATGGGGCACGTCATGCTACGCCACGGAACGAATCAGGCGTCGAAGGCGAATCTGATTCAGATCCCGGCAATGATCGCGGGCGGCATTTTCGACAAGGGTGGAATTACTGGCACGTTGACGCAACTCGGGATCGGCCTGGGCGCCAATTCCGTGCTGATGAAGTTCTCGCGAACGGCCGAGAACGATTCGGATCTGTTCGGCGCGCGGCTTGTGCATAACGCCGGTTACAACCCGGTTGAACTCGCGCGGTTCTTTGAGAAGCTACAAGCCGAAGGTGGGCGCGATAGCAGGTTCAAGGAGATGTTCGCGAGCCATCCTAACCCTGGCAACCGCATCAAGAACCACGCCTGTCCAAATTAGGCTCTGAAAGAAGAGAGGCAAGGTCCTGGTAGGGTTAGAAGACGTTCCGCCAAGAACAGAATCCAACCCGACGAGGACCAAGCCCTGACACGAGTAT
>VFZQ01001048.1 GCA_016871135.1 Acidobacteriota bacterium
CACCAGCGGCAGATTATGCGGATCATGTTTGTTCCCGTCGCGGATACCGCCGCCGAACAGGATCATCGAATTCGCCAGCACGTTCGAATCGCCCTCTTGCATCCCGCGCAGTTTCCGCAGCAAGTAGCCGTATTGTTCGATCTGCCACTTGTTGATCAGCGCGTACTGACGGAGATTGTCCTCTTTGTTTTCGTGATGCGAAATGTTGTGATGCGCGCCTTTCACGCCGTCGAGAAACGCGAAATTCTGATTCGTCACTTCATTGCCGAACAGGAACGTCGCCACGCGCGTTGTATCGGTTTGAAACGCCAGCGCGATCATGTCGAACATCATCCGTACATGATCGGCGTAGGTCTTCGGCTCTTCTTCCGGTTTCGCCGCCGGGTCGATCACACCTAGCGCCTTCCACTTCGACCGCTCTGGACTCGACGCTCGCGCGATCCGGTCTTCGAGCGACCGAATCACCGACAGATACTCGTCCAACCGCTGCTTGTCCGCCGCGCCCAACTTACCGCGCAGATCGCGCGCGTCTTCCAACACGCGGTCCAACAACAGCTTCGCATCCTTCGACGAATCTCCGCCGCCGTTCACCGCGCGGAACAAACGTTCAAACACCGCGCGCGGACTTAACTCCCGCGCCAGCGGCGTCGTCGGACTCGACCACGCGATGTGCGACCCATACACGCGCGTATAACCCACGTTGCGGTCTACCCCCGTCGTCACAGGCGACACGCCCAGTTCCAGCGAGCCGATCGGCGTCACCTTGCCGGCTTTTTGCACCGCCAACTGATCCATCGACACGCCGTTCGCGCTCACATCCACGCCCAGCGTTTTGGTGATCGTTGTCGAGGTCAACCAGCCCGAAATCTTCACGTAGTGCCCATCGCCGCCAACGCTGTTGGCGTTCCACAAATTCGTCGGGATGATCAACTCGCTCTTCAAGTCCTCGAGCGAAGACAACGTCGGCGACAACTGAAAGTCTCGCTTTTCGCCCTCCGGTGTCCACAACTTCTCATGAACGCCATTCGGGATGTACATCGCCGCCATGCGGATCGGCGATTTGCTCGCGGCCATCGCTTCCAGCCACGGCAGACCAATCGCCGCGCCTGCACCGCGCAACAGTGTTCGACGGGATATCGGTGAGAAGGCCATGCAACTCCTATTCGACGGACACGTTTAACTGTGTGCCCGGTTGATACCGAAAAGGCACACTGCGAACCACTTCCAGTATAAAGCGGTGCGCTTTGTAATTCTCGGTCTTCGCGTTCGCCACAATCCGGTCCACCGCGCAGTAGTCTTCGAGCGTCAGCCCGCGCCCCAACGCGTAGCCCAGCATCTTCGCGCCCAGATTGCGCATGAAGTCGTCCTTGCGCTGCATCAACAGCGTCTTCAGTCCGTCCGGGCCGTTGAATTTCGTGCCGTCCGGCAACTCGCCCAGCGCATCGGCGCCATCGCGCCACTTGCCGACGACGTCGTAATTTTCCAGGCCGAATCCGAGCGGGTCGATCCGGTTATGACACGTCGCGCACACGACATTCGATCGATGCAATTCCAGCCGCTCGCGCATCGATTTCGGATTCGCCGCCGCATCCGCCTCAAGCGGCGGAACGCCCGGCGGAGGCGGTGGCGGCGGCGTGCCCAGCAGCGATTCCAGAATCCATTTGCCGCGCAACACCGGGCTGGTCCGATTCGGATACGACGACACCGCCAGAATCGCCGCCATCCCGAGCAATCCGCCCCGATGTGTCCCCTCGGGCAACGTGACTTTCACCGGCTGTTGA
>VFZQ01001049.1 GCA_016871135.1 Acidobacteriota bacterium
TTGTGAACGTTTCCATCGGTCGCGAGTCTCCTGTTCTCGTCTTGACAACAAGATCATCCGACAGACGACCGGTGGTTTCAAAATTTCAAATGTTTTTGGCTAGCCTTACCTCGATCTTGGTCAATTCTCCTTGTGCCTTCGCCACATCCGACGCTGCCGACGCGTGCGTTGCCCACGTCTCGTCAATGCGGCTCTGTGCATCGGAATCGGTGCGCAGCAGTTCCGCATCCAGCGACAACTTTTCACTCTTCGCCGCATTTAGCGCGGCCTGCGCCCGTTCCAACTCCGCCGTCTTCTGCTGCAAGTCGAGCTCCGCTAACTCGACATTGCGCGTTGAGGTCAGCCCTTTCGCCGCAAGCCCCTTCTGCCGATCGATCTGCAACCTCGCCGTTGTCAACGCCGCGCGCGCCGCCTGCAGCGATTGCTCGGCTGCGGCGACACGGTCGATCGACATCTGCACCCGCGCCCGCGCCGCTGTCACGCTGTTGTTCAATACGAGTTCCAGTCCGCGAATGCGGTCTTCCGTTGACTTCACCCGCCGTTCGCTTGCCGAAATCGTCTGTGTCGCCGCCGTGCGCTCCTGTTGCAAGCGCTCGATGATTGCAGGGTCGTTGTCGGCGAGATCGACAATCGGATCACCCTTCTTTACGGTCGATCCCTCGACGACGTACCACTTTGAAATGCGCCCCTCCACGGTCGCCTCGATGTTCTGCGGACGCTCTTCGGGGTGATACGCGATCACTCGGCCCGTTCCAGAAACGTTTTGCTGCCAAGGAGTCACCGTGAGCGCAATCGTGGTCGTCAAGATCAAGGCTAGTATGACCCGCGACAGCGTGCGCTGGGCTTTCGAAACAGTCAGATTGTATTCCGCCATCGAGTTCACGCCGCCACCTCCTCGCGAATCACCCCGCCTGAAATCACTGCCGTTCTCCCGGCGAGGGAGCGCAGGTCGTCTCGCTCCGTAACACAGATCAACGTCCAAGGCGCGGCCGCATCGAACAGTGAGCCGACGATTCTGCGGCGTTCTTCGTCGCGCTCCAAGAATTCTAAAGCGTCGTCGAGGATCAACAGCCGCGGCTTGCTGACTATCGCGCGCGCCAACATTAGCCGTGCCGCCTGACTGCGCGACAACGGCCGGCCGGAGGGATGCAGTTGCGTGTTCAGGCCATCCGGGAAAGCCGCGATCTCCTCGGAAAGCGCTACCGCATCAAGCGCCGCCGAAACTTCGCCGATCGGGATCTCGCCCCTTCCAAGGCGTATGCTCTCCAAAACCGTTCCTGGAAATATTTCGATTCCGCGGACAAGGGCCGTCGAAGCGCGAAGGCTCCGCAACGGGACATCTCGCAAGTCGGCGCCGTCGATGTGAACCGATCCCGCCTGCGGAGTCCGCAACCCGTAAATAATGTCGACAAGCGTCGATTTTCCAGATCCATGTTCGCCGCGGATCACCAGCCGCTCTCCCGGACGGACCTCGAAGTCCGCCACGCGCAACAGGGGCCTGCCATAGCCAATCTCAACTTCCCGAAAACGGAGACTCGCTGGACCCTCCGCCAGACTCGCCGCCTCTTCGCTGGAGCGCTCCAATGGCAAATCCGTCAATCCGCCGAGCTTATCGATCGCCGCCTGCAGATCGTAGAAGACCTCCAGTTGTTTGCCGAATTTTGTGAAGCCGCTGACCATCAGCGTGACGATGAGCTCGCTGGCCACCAACTGGCCCAATGTCAATTGCCGCTCGATCACCAGCCACCCGCCGATTCCTAGCAACACAGAGCTCGCCGTCG
>VFZQ01001050.1 GCA_016871135.1 Acidobacteriota bacterium
AGTACGGCGGATTGCCGCAGGAGCAGAACGGCTGCAGCGATCCTGGGATCGTGGTGGACGAGAAAACGGGCGAGATCATCGTCTTCGCCGTGTGGATGAACGGGCGGCCGGGCAAACATCAATGGCGCGACGATGGATCACTGCCTGGATATGAGATTGGCAAGACGGCGCAGTTGCTCATGGTGCGATCGACCGACGACGGGCGCACTTGGACGAAGCCGGAGAACCTGACGCGGGTACTGAAGAAGGAGGCGTGGTGGCTGCTGGCGCCCGCGCCGCAGCAAGGCATCAACATGCCCGACGGGAAGCTTGTAATGCCGATGCAAGGGCGCGATGAGAACGGCGTGCCGTTTGCGACGATCATGGTGAGCGGCGATCATGGCAAGACGTGGACACTTGGCGCGCCGGCGCATAGCCGCGGGAATGAGTGCCAGGCGGCAAGGCTGTCGGACGGGTCGATCATGCTGAACATTCGCAATGGCACGGTCAAATATCGCGCGGTATACGTGACAAAGGACCTCGGCCGCACGTGGACGGCGCATTCGACGCACGCGAATACGCTAATCGAGCCGCCCGCGAATGGAAGCTTGTTCGCGTTTCGGAACCTGCTGCTGTTCGCGAACGCTCGCTCTCAGACGGCGCGGACGCACCACACACTGCAGATCAGTAGCGACGATGGCACGACTTGGCCGGAGAAGATGCGGTTACTGCTCGATGAAGGCCGGGGACGCGGGTATCCGAGCCTCACGCGCGTCGACCGGGATCATATCGGCATAGTCTACGAGGGCAGCCGCGCGGATATGACGTTTGAGAAGCTTTCGATCAAGGAGTTGATGCGGCGGTGAAACGTTTAGCGGTGCTGTGCGCGATATCCGTGTTTGCGTATGAGGAGTACTGCCCATGGTGGCCGGAAGTAGAACGGCGCCAGGTGAGGCTGAAACCGGCGCTTGAAGGCCCGATCAATGAAGGCCAAGTGATCCGGCGCGACGGGTTCGCGATCACGATCAACGATTGTTCGATGCGCGTGCGCGGACAAGGTTGGTCGATGGAACTTCCAGACGCGTGCGCATTTCGGGCCGCCTACATCTCCGACTTCGATGGCAATGGGAAGAAGGATCTCCTCTTGCGGCTATTTACGGGAGCGGCCGGAACCAGGCCCGAGACAGATCTGATTGCGATACTCATCGACGCAAGCGGCCACCCCCATTTCTCCCGCCGGTATAGCTTCTTCGGCGATCCAGCAGTCGTCGATTTCGACGGCGACGGACGCTACGAGTTTATCGATTCCGGGTACGGCGGCTCGAAGCGCGACAAGCACCACTACTGGTACTTCGTGCTCTACGAAGCGCGCGACGCGGAGTGGCATCGGATCGACGGAAAGCACGGTGCGATCGAGTCTCCGCAATACACTTGGTTCACGCACAGGCCGAATCGGAAAACCGTGGAGTTCGATCGCGGCGACGAACCGCGAACCGGGAACTTGTCGACCGCCGCCGAAAAGCGGGGGTTGATCGTAAAGAGTATTCGCTGGCGATACGGCACCTACGGACCGCACAGGATCGAGTTCTCCGACGGCAGCGGTTGTGAGTTGTTCGACGGCGCGGACACAATTCTCGCGCGCGAGTCGCACTATCAATGGACAAAGCCTTCGGAGTGGCTGTTGAAGCAAGGTCCGTTGGACGTGACGTCCCATGAGGACGCGGGCAACTGCTATGTTTCACGCGTAGTCGTTCGGGTTAAAGCAATCGGCGGGAAATAGCCTTTTTCTCGAGGCGCGA
>VFZQ01001051.1 GCA_016871135.1 Acidobacteriota bacterium
GTTGCTATCAACTGCGCCGCGTTGCCGGAAAATCTGGTCGAAAGCGAGTTGTTCGGTTACGAGAAGGGTGCGTTCACCGGCGCCACCGCGGCGCGTGCCGGCAAGTTCGAACAGGCCCATCGCGGGACTTTGTTTCTCGACGAAATCGGCGACATGACTCTCGCCACGCAGGCCAAAATTCTCCGTGCCGCCGAGAGCGGCGCGGTTGAGCGTGTAGGCGGCGCCAAGACTACCAACGTCGACGTGCGCCTGCTCAGCGCGACAAACAAGAACTTGAACGAGGCCATCCGCGCGGGTCTGTTCCGCGAAGATCTATATTTCCGCCTCGGCGCGGTGACGCTCGAAATCCCGCCGCTTCGCGAGCGCCGCGAGGACATCCCCGGCCTCGCGCTCCAGTTCTGGAACGACTTCGCGCGCAAGTATTCACGCGCCTCCGGCGAGATGTCGCGCCCCGCGTTGACGCGCCTGATGGAACACTCCTGGCCTGGCAATGTCCGCGAACTTCGCAACACAATCGAGAAGATTTTCGTGCTGAACGGTGACGATGTCATCACATCGGCGCATGTCGAAATGCACCTCCGCAAGGACGCCGCGCCTGCCGCATCGGCCTTCGATACCGCGCTCGCCGCCAATGATTACCGCGACGCCCGGCGGCTCTTTGAAACCGAATACATCGAGCGCAAACTGCGCGAGTTCAACGGCAACGTCACCCGCACCGCGGCGGCGATCGGCCTGGAACGCCAAAGCCTGCAGGAAAAAATGAAGAAGTTAGGCATCTTGCGCGCCGACCTCGCCGGCAACTGACCGCTCCCAACCCCACTCCCGCCACCCATCGAGCAGCGGAAAATAAAGACCCAACTTGATCGGCCGCGCATCCATCCGCGCCATCACTTCCGCATAGCGCTCCAACTGCAGCCGGTACCGCTCGCGCTCATTATCGAGAAAGCTATCCACGCCTCCGCCTTCATGCGAACTCGTCTTGTAGTCGATAATCCATCGCACGCCATCGGCATCGACAAACGTCCGGTCGAGCTGATAGTGCCGCACGATCCGGTTGACCACGACGCACAGCTCCCACTCGTTCCGCGCCTCGTGGTGATCGCCCAGCACCCATTTCCCACGCTCGCTGTCCAGCGCGCCCCGCAGCGCGCGCATCGTTCGATCGAGCGCCGTGTTCATCTCTCCCGCCGGCACGCCAAGCGATACAAGCCGCGCGCGCAACGATCCTTCGTACCGTTCGACATCGCCGATCGTCCAGCGCTCCTCGGCCATTCGCTGCATCACGCCGTGAACCGCCGTGCCGATCAACCGCAGCGTCTCGCCGCTCCAGTCGTATGACACCGGCTCGTCGTCCACAGCCAGCGCGTCGACGGACCATTCCATCGCCTTCGGCAACGGAATCTCGCGCCAGGACGGAGTTAGCTTTCGCACCACACCGCCGGTCGCTGACGCCGGCTGCGCGGCCGCTGGAACCGGCGCCGCGAATGCGCCCGCGGCCACATGCCACAACCGCGCGAGAAACGAATTCGTCTCCGGTTGTCCGTTTGCTCCGACCCACCCCGTCATGTGCAAATGTCGCCGTGCCCGCGTGGCCGCAACGTAGAGCAACCGATTCCCCTCGTGCTTTTCGCGAGCCGTTCGCAGTTTGCCGAGGAACTTGTAGATCAGATCCTCGTCGCCGCCCAATTCACGTATTGATCCAACAATCAAATCGGCGCCGCCCGCCGTCTCCCGCCACCGCAGTAGCGATGAATCCTGCCCCTTCTTCGCCTTCGC
>VFZQ01001052.1 GCA_016871135.1 Acidobacteriota bacterium
GCCGATCGCGCGGCCGAAGCTGGGCCCGTGGCTGGGGATCATTGACCAGATCCTGGAAGATGACAAATCGCAACCGAGGAAACAGCGGCACACAGCGAAGCGAATCTGAGACCGGCTGAAAGCCGAGCATGGTTTCGGTGGCGGGTACACGATCGTGAAGGACTATGTGCGGGATGCCCTGGTACGGCATAAGGAAGTTTTCGTACCGCTTGCGCACCCTCCCGGCGATGCGCAAGCCGACTTCGGCGAGGCCTTGGTGGTGATCGGCGGTATCGAACAAAAGGCGCTTCCAAGCCTTCCCAGACTCGCAAGGGGCTGAAGTGATTCTTAATGGAGGGCTATGGAGGGTGTGATTTTGGTGTGCCCGTAAACTATTGAAAATGGAGCGGGAGATGGGGTTCGAACCCACGACGTCCAGCTTGGGAAGCTGGCATTCTACCACTGAATTACTCCCGCTCACGGGGCCGTCTACATCCTAACCATACCAGCCTACCGCTTCTTGCGCAACACCAACCGGGTCCGCGCCCGCGGGGTTGAATCCGCCGTCAGCGCCTCGTCGAGGATATCCGCCTGCTCCGCCTGGTGTCGCTTGACCGAACCAGGCGCCGGGCTCGCGCTTTCGCTCCGACCGATGTACCGCAACGACCGCCGCGCCGGATCGAGCATCGGCTGAATGTAGGTCCGCACGAATCGCCACGCGCCCATGTTGCGCGGCTCCTCCTGCACCCAACAGATCTCCGCCGTCACCGGATACCGCATCAGCACATCCTGCAACTCGCCCGACGGGAACGGATAGTACTGCTCCACTCGCACGATCGCTATGTTCGTCGCGCCGAGCTTTTCGCGCTGCTCCATCAACTCGTAGTAGATCTTGCCGCTGGTCAGCAACACGCGCTTCACCTCGTCGGCCGCGGAGATGCCGGTGTCGCCGATGATTTCGCGGAAGCCGCCCGTTGTCAGATCGTTCAACGTCGACGTCGCCTTTGCGTGCCGCAACAGGCTCTTCGGCGTCATCACAATCAGCGGCCGCCGCATGCCGCGGCGATCCGGTCCCCCATACATCTGGCGGCGCAACAGGTGGAAGTACTGCGCGGGCGTGGTCGGGTTGACCACCTGCATGTTCTCCTCGGCGCACAGCGACAGGAAGCGCTCCAATCGCGCCGAACTGTGCTCGGGCCCTTGCCCTTCCTGCCCATGCGGCAGCAGCAGCACCAGCCCGGACGGCTGATTCCACTTCTGATACGAACACGAAATGAACTGGTCGATCATGATCTGAGCGCCGTTGGCGAAGTCACCGAACTGCGCTTCCCACATGACCAGACACAGCGGATCGGCCACCGAGTAGCCGAACTCAAAACCCATCACGGCGTACTCGCTCAGGCACGAATCATAGACATCGAAGCGTCCCTGATTCGGCGTGAGATGCTGCATCGGAACAAACGGCCGGCCGTTTTCGGCGTCGTAGAAGACCAAGTGCCGCTGCGAGAACGTCCCGCGCCCGGAGTCCTGCCCCGAGAGGCGAATTGGCGTGCCTTCGAGCACTAGACTGCCGAACGCCAGCGCTTCGGCGCCGGCCCAGTCCATCGTGCCGCCATCGAGAATCTGCAGCCGCTTGTCGATGAAGCCGTTCAACTTCGGATGCAGGTGGAAATCTTCCGGGAAAATTGTCGAGCCGTAGATCACCCGTTCGAGCAGAGCCCGATCGGCGGCCGTCTGCGGAATCTGCTTGCGCACGGCCTGCTCGTCGACCTCCGCCAACTCCTGATAC
>VFZQ01001053.1 GCA_016871135.1 Acidobacteriota bacterium
CTGCTCGAGCACCAGCCGCTGGACGCCGTTCTCATTGGCACGCCCGACCACTGGCATGCGGCCATCGCCATCCACGCTCTCAACGCCGGCAAGGATGTCTACATTGAGAAGCCGCTTACCCTCAAGATCGAGGAAGGCCCCGAAATCGTCAAGGCCGCCCGCATCAACAACCGCATCTGCCAGGTGGGCATGCAGCAGCGCTCCGGCGAGAACTATCTCGAAGCGAAGAAGCTGTACATCGACTCCGGCAAGCTGGGCAAGATTACGATGGCGCGGACCTGGTGGCATGGCAATACGTATCATCTGCGCAAAGCGCCGCAGTCGCTGCAGACGCGGCCGTCGAATCTCGATTGGGCGAAGTTCCTAGGCCCGGTGAAGTGGCGCGACTATGACCCGCAGCAGTACTTCAACTTCCGCGCGTACCTCGATTTTGGCGGCGGGCAGGTAACCGATCTGTTCACGCACTGGATCGATGTGGTCCACATGTTCATGGACCAGGACAACCCGGTATCGGCCAGCGCGCACGGCGGCGTTTTCAACTACAAAGACGGACGCACGGCGCCGGACACGATCAACGTTTTGCTCGAGTATCCGAAGGAGTGGGTGGCGACTTTCGAAGCGACGCTCGTGCCGGGCATCCGTGGCGCGGCGATCGAAATGTGCGGCACGCAGGGCAAACTCCTGATCTCGCGATCGGGCTACGAGTTTCAGTCTGCCGAGCGTGGCGCGCCGCCAGTCAACGTGCCGTACAAGAAAGACCAGACGATCGATCACGTGCAGAATTTCCTTGACTGCTGCCGTTCGCGCAAGCTGCCGAACGCCGATGTGCAGATCGGGCACCGATCGGCCGCGGCGTCGCATCTGGGCAACATTGCGTACATCCAGAAGCGCCGTTTGAACTACAATCCGGACCGCGAAGAAATCTTGCCGCTCTAGGCGGACGGTTTGCGCGTGTTACCTTTGGAGTCGGTATGAGGCAACTGCAGCCGGTCATCTGGATGAAGGGGACGTTCTTGAGTCCTCAACACTTGCAGACGCAGGACCGGTTTATTGAAAGCTCGCTGCGGTTCCAGACGGAAGCATTGAACTTCCGGCCCTGGGGCTTTTCGCACGTTCGTGTGGATCATGAGCAACTGAGCGCGGGGAACATCGCGATCGCGTCGGCGAAGGGAATCTTTCCCGACGGGATGCCGTTCGACATTCCCGCGCCCGATTCGCCGCCTCCGCCGAAGCCGCTCATTGAAGCGTTCGACGCGGACCAGAACGAACTCGATGTGTTCCTGTGCATTCCGGATCAGCGTATCCCGGGCCTGAACATTTCGCTTGCGACCAAGAAGGACGCGTCGACGCGCTACTACTCGGAAGTGGCGATGTTGCGTGATGAGAACAACGGCTTGAACGAGAAGCCTGTGCAGGTGGCGCGGAAGAATTTCAAGATTCTGACGAGCAACGAGTCACGCGATGGGTACTCGTCGATCCGTTTCGCCCGTGTGCGGCGGAATCCGACCGGGACGCTCGACATCGATCAGAAGTTCGTTCCGCCGACGCTGGATATCGAAGGCGTTGAGTACCTGCTGGCGATCACGCGGCGGTTGATCGAAATTCTATCGGCGAAGAGTTCGTTACTGTCGAATCAACGCCGGCAGAAGAACTTGAGCCTGGCCGATTTCGGCACGGCCGATATCGCCAACTTCTGGCTGTTGTACACGATCAATTCACACTTTCCGCTGTTCCAGCATCTGCTCGAGGTTCGCAAAGGGCAT
>VFZQ01001054.1 GCA_016871135.1 Acidobacteriota bacterium
AGATCGTTTTCGAAAAAGCTGCGTTCACTCTTCATGCCTAGAGCGATCGCTTCGGGATGTTGCAGCACGCCGTCTTTGTTGGCGTCGTTCTTGGCGATCACTTCGGCCCAGTCCGCGACTGCGGGCGGAGTCTCCGTATCGCCGCCCGTCTCCCACGCGTTCAGATAGAGCATGTCGCCGACGACAATCGGCGCGCCCTTCAACTGCCAGGCCATCCCGCCGGCCCACCACAGCTTCTTGCCGGTCGCCACTTCATAGGACGAACTCACATACGCGCCGGGCACGATCAACTCGGCCGGCCCGTTCTTTGGCCGCCAAACCGACGGCGTGACGTAGCCCCGCGTTGTCTCCGGACGTTCGACTTTGTAACGCACTTTTCCTGTCTTCTTGTCGACGGCGAGGTAATAGGATTCCGTATCCTGATCGCAAACGATGATCGCAAGATCGTCGACAAGGATCGGCGAAGAGCCGTGGCCGTTGATATTGTTAAACGGCCCCATCGGCAGTTGCCACAGCGGTTTGCCTTCGACGGTGTAGGCAAGCATGCCGAAGTCGCCGAAAAAGTTGACGACAATTTTGCCGTCGCTCGCCGGCGTTGTCGACGCCGCGCTGTTCGTTTTCTGCATGACCTCCTTGCGTGGGCGCGGAGACTCCTGCCGCCACAGCTCTTTGCCGGTCTTGCGGTCGAGTGCGATTGTGTAGAGCTTCTCGTTCTCGATGGCCGAAAGGAAAATGCGCGGGCCCACAAGAATCGGCGAACCGTGCCCCGGAGGCACCGACGCTTTCCAGATCACGTTCTTCTGCGGGCCCATTTCGACCGGCAGATTCTTGTCGTTGGTGACGCCGATGGCGTTGACGCCTCGGTACTGCGGCCAGTCGGCTGCGAAGGCGACAGTGGTGAAAACGAGAGATAGAGTGCGCATTAGTTCTGCTTGGCAAAACAGTAGAGATTTTCGTGAGTGCGGATGAAAACGCGGCCGTCGACGAACGCGGGAGTAGCGTTGACACTCTCGTTAAGCGGATTGACGGACAGGATCTCCCACTCGGCGCCTGGCTTCAACACCACAACCTTGCCTTCGTGCGAGACGACGTACAAGCGTCCGTCGGCGGCGACCGGCGACGAAAAGTAATCGCCCAGTGCCCCGGTGAGGCGGCCCTGCTTCAGCACCTTGCCGTCCGCTGCGTTGAGCGCGGTAAGAATGCCGCCCTCCTTCATGAGATAGATCACGCCTTCGTAGAGCAGCGGCGAAGGAACATTCGGCAGCGACTTGTAGTAACGCCATTTCACGGCGCTATCGGTCACATCGCCTCGCCCGCCGAGTTTGAACGCGTTGACCGCGTTGACAACGGCCTTGCGGCGTTGGTACATCTTCCAATCGCGTTCTTCCACGAAGCCCGAACGATCGAGGTCGAGCGCGGACCAGTCCTTCGTCAAGCGAGCGTCGGCAACTTCGGCTTTCGTGAGCTTGCCGTCTTTGTCGGAATCGCGGACCTTCAAAATTTCGGCGAAGTTGGGCACGTTTTCCTGTGCGCCTTCGTCGGAGCCGCCGGCCCAACCCAGGACATAGATCGTGTCCTTGTCGATAACCGGCGTAGGCTTGAGTTGCCACGTCAGTTTATTAACCCACCAGATCGGTTCGCCGGTGGCGACCGAGTACGCGGTCAGCGCGTAGGAACCTGCGATGATGACCTGCTCGGGTTCGTTGGCCGGTTTCCACAACACGGGCGTCGAAAAGCCGCGCGTGAAATCGGAGCGGTC
>VFZQ01001055.1 GCA_016871135.1 Acidobacteriota bacterium
CTCAACTCCCAGGAAACAGAGTCGCGATCGCGGATTATTTCGGCGCCATCGATCATCGCCACCGATTCGATTTCGGCCAGCCTCAACGTCGGGGTCGAGGTGCCCACCTTAACGGCGCAGGCGGTTACCGGCGTCCAATCCGGCGGCAGTTCGCTATTCGCGAATACGATCTCGAACCGGCAGAGCGGTGTGACGCTGTCCATTACGGCCCGCGTCAATCCGAGTGGCATCGTTACGCTCATGATTAACCAGGATATCAGCGCCCCGCAGGCTCCCGCGGCCGGCGGTATTCAATCTCCGTCGTTTTCGAAACGCACCGTGCAGACGCAGGTGACGGTCGAAGACGGCGACATGATCGCCATTGGTGGAATCATCAACGAGTCGAACACGTACTCGACAGCCGGTTTTCCGTTCTTGCACAGGCTTCCCGTAATCGGAGCGGCATTCGGCAGCCGGTCCTACGGTAGAGAACGGACCGAGATGATCGTCTTTATGAGCCCGAGGGTGATCTACGACACCAATGAGATCTCCGAGGCGAGCGAGGAGTTGAAGAATCGCCTCCGCCGCTTACGCAAGTACATCCGCGAGTAGAACAACTTGCGGGCGCGGTTCGGGTTAGAATTCGAGTTGCCCCGAATTCCGCTCCCAATGACCTCCAGACCGCTTCTTCCATTCCTGGCCGCGCTTTGCCTGTCCGCTCAGGTGGTCGATGTCGGCTCGGGGGCACCCGACGCCGTTACCGCCAGCCAGTTTGTCACGGCTTTTTTCCGTAACGGATTTTCCAATGCCGTCTCGACGCCTCCCACCGGCGACGTGCGGCGTTTCGGAACGGGCGGCTACATCCAGGAGTTTCAGGATGCCAACAAAACCTCGGGCGTTCGGCTGGCGCTTGTCAAGCCGGCGACGGCGTCGACGGTAGAGGGCGCGGCAGCCGTCTATCAGGTGTTAGCTCTTAGCTATGCATACTACACCTCGGTCGGAGTCGGCACGGCGGGATTTCCCACCATGGATTCGGCCGCTTGCGCCAACGCCGTTCCGGGGTCCTGCTTCTATCAGATTTACGACAGACGGTACGCGCTGTTTTCGTACGCTTCCGCGTTGGCCAACGGGTCTTCGAATTTCACGGTGAAGGATCCGTTTTATGCGGAATGGCTAAATGGCGGAGCGATTCAGACGTTCGGTGCGGCGACCACGGCGGAAACCGCGGTCACCTCCGTGGCGGGCTCGGTGGGCACCGTGCAGTTGTTCCAGAACGGCGGCGTGATCAATATTACAAGCGGGACGCTGAGCGGCAAATTGGTGAGTGTTCGCACTCCGGTCTGGGAGGTCTATAACAGCAATGGCGGTCCGTCGGGATTTCTGGGCTTTCCGACCGGACCCGAGATCATCGTCGGCAACAATCGGCGGCAGGTTTTTGAGGGTGGCTCGATCGAGTACACGCCGGGCGGATCGGCGTCCCTGCGGCTGCCGGTGGCGACCGTTAACATCACGACGAATGTGACGACACTGCGGCTAAGACTGAATGAAACCGCGACGATCGAGGCGATTCCCCGCGCCGCCAATGGCGACCCGTTGCTGGATCGGACTGTTTCCTTCGTCTCCACCAACGGCCGCGTCGTGTCGATTCAGGCCAATGGCAGGACGGCGACGTTGAAAGCCGTGGGCGGCGGCGTGGCGACGGTCACTGCGGTCAGCGAAGGTAAGATTTCGGCGGCCATCGCGGGCAGCGTCCAAGCGCCCTGTTGCCA
>VFZQ01001056.1 GCA_016871135.1 Acidobacteriota bacterium
TCGCCGAAACGGCCTTCGGCGACGCCCAGGTCCATCAGCGATTGAATTGTCGTGTAGGGTGCGCGTGATTCCATCATCGGCCATGTGCGAGTCCAGGTTTGATCGCTGTCCTGGATCCCATGCAATAAATAGAGAACCGGATAACGCCTATCCAACGAGGCGCCATAGCTCGGCGGCAGATAAACCGTAATACGGCGAACCGGCGATTCGCCGGTTACGTTGCCGCGAATCGCCTCACTCTCTAACGTCTCGGTTGTTAGTGCTCCCGACGGCGGTGTCTGGCTGGAGCACGATACCGCGAAAAGCAATAGGAATAGTGGCTGCAGGCTCTTCATGTTGTCATCCCACATGATGCTATCACGGATCCTGTGGGATGGCAACAGGTAAGCCTCCTGCTCATCGGCGGGCATCGTCCGTTTCATATACACCTCAAGCTTGTGTTACTTCACATGGCGGCCTGTAACAGAGGGCATTTCGCCATCCCACTAGCGAATAGTGTTTGTTGCGAAAACTCTTGCATTCGCGCCGGGTCCGCGATAGACTGTGAATTCATGCGTTATCCGGCCTACACCTTCGCCTACCGATTTTGGTGGCGCTCCCCTGCGTACTGAGTGGGAAACAACAGGGTAAGCCGCAATCTTAACCAACCCACTCGAAGGAGTGGGTTTTGCGATTTTTGGCAGTCGCTCTTTCGAGGCAGAAGAAACAGATGATCATCTCAATGAAACTCCACAGCACCAAGCAGGAAGTCGATGCCGTTTGCCAACGGATTAGCGAGTTCGGCTACAAGATTCACGCCATCGAAGGAGAGGAACGCGTTGTGATCGGCGCGGTCGGCACGGGCGATACCACCAATTGCCTCGAGTCTCTGGAGGCCATGCCGCAGGTCGAAAAGGCCGTGCGCATCTCGGCGCCGTACAAGTTCGTTTCGAAAGAGTTCAAGAAGTCCAAGACGGTGATCTCGCTGCGGACGCACACGGGCTCTGTCGATATCGGTGGCGATGAGTTCGTCGTGATGGCCGGGCCTTGTTCGGTCGAAAGCGAAAAGCAGATCATCGAGTGCGCCGAAACGGTCGCGGCGGCCGGCGGCAGGGTGTTGCGCGGCGGCGCGTTTAAGCCCCGCACTTCGCCCTACGATTTCCAGGGTTTGGAAGCGGAAGGCCTCAAGTTGCTGGCCAAGGCGCGCGAAGTAACGGGCCTGGCGATCATCACCGAAGTGATGGCCGATAAGGACGTCGACCTCGTCGCCGAGTACGCCGACGTTTTGCAGATCGGCGCGCGAAACATGCAGAACTTCGCGCTGCTCAAGAGCCTGGGCCGATGCGGCCGGCCGATCATGTTGAAGCGCGGGCTATCGTCGACGATCAAGGAACTGCTGATGTCGGCCGAGTACATCGTCGCGCACGGTAATCCGAACGTGATGCTGTGCGAGCGCGGCATCCGGACGTTTGAAACCGAAACGCGCAACACGTGCGATATTTCGGCCGTGCCGGTGCTGAACGAGTTGACGCACCTGCCCGTGGTCATCGATCCGTCGCACGCGGTTGGCAAGCGCAAGCTGGTGCCGCCATTGGCCCGCGCCGCGGTCGCGATCGGCGCCGACGGCATTATCGTCGAAACGCACCCGTGCCCGGAGAAGGCGTGGAGCGATGGCGCGCAATCGTTGACCTTCGAACAATGGCGCACGATGATGAAGGACCTGGCTCCTTACATCGCGTTGTGGAAGGCATCGCGCGTGGGCGAACCG
>VFZQ01001057.1 GCA_016871135.1 Acidobacteriota bacterium
GTCGCCGACACCAACATGATGTTGCCCGGCTTCAAATCGCGATGCACAATTCCGGCCGTGTGCAGCGCGTCCAGGCCAGCAGCCATCTGTTTGGCCAACTCCGCGGCCGTTTGTTCCGTCATCTTTCCCTGGCGCGAGATTCGCCGGCCGAGCGTATCGCCGTCGAGAAACTCCATTGTGAGAAAGGTCAGCTTTTGCCCGCCCAGGTCGTCGTGACCGACATCGAAAACGCGGCAGATGTTCGGATGGGTCACCTGACGGGCCAATTGCGTCTCGCGCCGGAAACGTGCGATCACCTGCGGTTCGCTCAGCAGCGCGGGCCGCACGGTCTTTAGCGCGACGCGTCCACCGAGCTCTAAATCCTCGGCTTCATAGACATCGCCCATACCGCCGCGTCCAACAAATCGCGTGATCTTGAACCGCTTGCCGACGGTCGATCCGGCCGTGATTGCTCGCGGCGCGATCGCGGTCGCCGTGGCGTCGTCGTTTTGAGCCGTAAGGAAATTCGTCGAGTCCGATCCCTCGTCTTGCGCGAGCATTCGGTCTATTTTTTGGCGCATCTCAGTATCGCCGGCGCAGGCTTCGTCAAGGAACACGCAGACGCGCGCCGGGTCCATCTCCTGGGCTTGGAGAAAGACCGACTTGAGCTTGCCTAGGTGACCAGGTTCCATCGGCGTGTCTATTGAGGATCATTGCAAGTATACGCGCAATACCGGAGCCGGGCACGATTAACCTAGGCAATAAACCCGTTGCGGATCGCGAAGCGAACGAGGTCGCCGGTCGAATGCAGATTCAGCTTTTCCATCAAGCGGGATCGATGTGCTTCGACCGTGTAGACGCTGAGACTCAAGTGCGTCGCGATCTCTTTGTTTGTTTTTCCTTCGGCGACTAATTGCAGCACCTCGCGCTCGCGCGGGGTCAGCAGGTCGATGGGATTGGTGACGTGCTTGCGATATTCGTCGAGTACCGAATTGGCGATCGCGGGACTTAAGTACGCATCGCCCCGCGCAACCGCCCGCACCGCGTCGATGAGGGCGTCATCGTCGATGTCCTTCACCAAATAGCCCTTGGCGCCGGCCCGCAGCATCTCTCGAACATAAACCGCGTCGCGATGCATAGAGAGCGCAAGGATCTTGGTTTTAGGCGTTGCTTCGCTAATTCTCCGCGCCCCTTCGATGCCGTTTAGCTCCGCCATGTTGACGTCCATGATCACGACGTCGGGCTCCAACGACTTCACCAACTCCACCGCTTCGTTGCCATTGGAGGCCTCGCCGACAACCTCCATGTCCGGCTGCGCGGCGAGAATCATGCGCAGGCCTTTCCTAACGATCGTGTGATCGTCGGCGAGAATAATCCGTGTCCGTTTTGCGTTCAAATCAGTTCTCACGATATCGCGCCGGCGCCAGCACTTCGATTTCCAAGCCTCCCGAGTTTCGATTCGCCGCCTTGAAATCGCCCCCGACGCGGCGAGCCCGCGCCCGCATGCCAACCATTCCTAACGATAATTCTTTTGAGGCCGATTGCGCCAGTCCGCGGCCATTGTCGAAGATGCGTAACGCCACGGCGCCGCCGCGCGTGTCCAACTCCACCGTCGCCTTAGTGGCCTCGGCGTGGCGCGCGATGTTGGTCAGAGCCTCCTGGGCGATCCGGAACAGGTGCGTCTCCTGCTCTTCGTCCAGCCGCCGCTCGGCGTTCGAAGAATACGTAACGGCAATCTGAGTACGTTCCTCGAATCGCTCAGTCAA
>VFZQ01001058.1 GCA_016871135.1 Acidobacteriota bacterium
TTCGCTTGAACTCGGCGATCTGGGCGCGGTCGATCGGGATCGAGATGTCCTCGACGCAGCGGATCTCAATCGCCCTGAAGCCGGCCTCGCGGGCTAGCTTGCATTTTTCGCCCAACGGCATCTCACGTGGGAACGAGACGAGTCCGATTCCCTTGATATATTGCGGCGGTTGTGCGGCCGCGGCGGCGAGTGCGCCAAATTCTCTCCGAGTGATCATCGATCCTCCCAGGGCAGCGGCCCCGAATACCAGTCCGGACCTTCATGTTCTATCAAGCCGCGCAACTCGGGGCAAACCTCCAAGTATCCGGCCGTGCGCCGGAACGGATTGCGGGCATCACGTTTCAAACGGAACGCTGCCGAACTGGAGTAAGGGTCCTTTTCATACGCGCCGCGGTTGCGTGTCTCGGCGTCGGTCGCTTGTTCGATTTCAGGCGGATCGTTTGGGCCGAGATAGGTGAAGCGTTCCGCCGGCCAGCGCATCGTGCGACGATGCAACTCGAAGCGTGCGCGCTTAAATTCCCAACTGACGAACGTCACATGGCCGGGATAGCTGCCGCGGTACTCCTTAAACCGGCAAATCGAATACAACAGGTTCTCGTAGGAGTCGCGCGAGAACTCTTCGGTGATCGCGCGGGCGCGGACATCCGGGGCGCCGAACCAGCCGTAGTGATCGGCGATCCAGAAATACGACTGCGCTTCACTTCGCGGGCCTGCTTCCGGCCTCGAATAGCCGCCGGCGAAAACCAACAGAGTGTCGGAATCGGCCGCAGCTGCTTTTACGCCCGCTTCGATGTGGCCGATGTAACAAGGCACTTCGTTGAGCTGGAAATCGAGGAGGATCCAATTTGATTCCAGTAGCGGATTGCGCGGATCGGTGCAGATGGCGTGGCCGGCCACTATCACCAAATTCGGAGAACGCATAGAAAAGGAAATGATACGATGAGTCCAACGCGCGTATGTTGAAGATCGGCTCCATTCGTTTCCAGGCGAGGTGCAACCGCCATCCGATGTACAACCCCGAAGACGGCCGTGGGGCGATTCGCGGCGGATGCCCGAAGTGTGAACTGCTTCACGAGATCCATCTGGCGCACGTCAAGCTCGTTGATCTGATGCGCAAGACGAAGAACGATACGCCCAAGGCCGCGGCCGCGAAAGCCGGGGCGTCCGTGGACCCGCGTCAAACAGCGCTATTCTAGCGCTTATGCAGAGCAAAGCCACGACCGTTGACGCTTACCTTGAGGAACTCCCCGAAGATCGCCGCGCGGCGATGAAAAAACTTCGGGCCACGATCAAGAAGCACCTGCCGAAGGGGTTCGCCGAAGGCATGCAGTATGGCATGATCGGCTACTTCGTGCCGCACAAGCTGTTCCCGCCCGGCTACCATTGCAACCCCAAAGAGCCGCTGCCGTATGCTTCGGTGGCGTCGCAGAAGAACTACATTTCGATTTACCTGATGTCGGCGTACATCGATTCCGCCGTCGAGAAATACATCAAAACCGAGTTTGCCGCGCGAGGCCTCAAGCTCGACATGGGCAAGTGTTGCGTTCGGTTCAAGAAAATCGACGACATCCCGCACGACATCATCGGCGAGGCGATCGCAATGACCTCGGTCGCCGATCACATTCAGAGCTACGAAGACATTCTATTGAGTCCCGCATAATATAGAGACGACTTTCAAGCGTCCGGTGTAAACTGGGATATGGGCAACCCTGCAGGCGTGCGTCGTGATTTCGATTCGC
>VFZQ01001059.1 GCA_016871135.1 Acidobacteriota bacterium
CGCCGCAGCCGCGCGCGGCCGCTCGCGCAACAGTCCGGCGATGTTCGTCAGCGGCCCCAGACACGCCAGCGTATAACGAGACCGGAACCCGCCGAGAAACGAAACCGCGGCGGACGGCTTCGCGCCGAACGGCGCCTCGGGCCAGTCGCAACCCCCAAGGCCATCTTCACCGTGTACGTGCCGCGCGCTCGCATCCAACGCGCTCTCCGCGCCCATATACACAGGCACATCGCCGCGGGCGGCCATTGCCAATATCCGCAGCGCATTCCGCGTCGTTGCCGCCAGCGACACATTGCCGCCCACCGTCGTAATGCCGGCGATGTCGAAACCCGGCTCGGCGAGCGCGGCAAGAATCGCCACCATGTCGTCGACGCCCGGATCGGTGTCGATGACGATGCGCATCAGATCGCCCCGCAATCCTTGGCGCGCTGCAAAAACGCACGCAGCCCGCGTACCGTCGAAGCGTCGTCGAACTGCCGCTGCATACGCACCGCTTGCTCCGCCGCCGCTTCGTAGTTAGCCAGCCGCGCCGCCATCGCCGGCGCCTCTTTCTCATAGAAGCCGTAAATCGTCGCGTACCGCGAAACCAACTGCGCCGGATGCAGATCCCAGCCTTGATAGAAGCCCTCCGAGAGCGACAACAGAATCTCGTCGCGATGCTGCTGCCAGGCCGCGATCACCGGCCCGCGATCCTCGCCGACCGGCAGGATCTTTGTCGGCCCATCGACGACATCGACCTCCGACCCCGCGAACGCCATCGCCATCTGCACCCGCGCCTGCACACACGCCGGATGATGCAGCCGCTGAAACGGCGCTGCGACTCCCAACGACGCCAGCAAATCGTACGGCCCTAAGTGAACGCCGAGCAGTTTTCCGCCCGCCGCGTCCAGCAACTCGCGCAGCCGCCCCATAATCGGCGGCGTCTCGACCAGCGCCTCGATCCACGCACGCCCGCGCAACTCCAGCGCCAGCGCGGCTACTTCTTCCGGGCGCTCGACCTTTGGTAGCGTCACGCGAAAATTGCCTGGCAGCTTATAGCTGACCGTCTGCAAAAACGCCCGCAACGTTTTCAACGCACGATCGCGCGTCGGCCCGTGCAGCGGCCGGATTCGAATGCCGAGAAACGGCGGCAGCGTCCCGTCCTCGGCGCCTTGCCGCACCGCGTTGGCAACCGCCTGCACATGCCCATCTTCTTCGTCCTCGCTGCGCATTCCGTAGCCGTCTTCGAAGTCGATCCGATAGTCTTCCACCGGCTCCCGGCGCAGCTTCTCACGCACGCGTTCGATCACGCCGGCGGAGCAATCGAGTTCCTCGGCCGACGGCGCCCAGCGATCCATCGTCGCAAGGGCGATCCGCCCCAGCTTCGCCGCCGTGTCGGACTTGAAAAGATGCGCGCCGCCATAAACGACATGTACCGGCTGCCTTCGCGTCATGATCGCACCGCCGCCGGCAGCGGATAGTGCAACGACTCACGCAGCCACTCGGCGTTCTCGCGAACCGCGCCGCGCAACGTATCGACCAGCCCCGCGCGCTTCTCAAACAACCGATAGCCCTCGCGCGGCCGCAAATACCCGCGGGCCTCCGGATGCCGTTCGAACAGAACGTCGCCCAGCTCCGCGTGCAGCCGCTCGAACTTCGCGCGACGGTCCAGCAGCGCCTTCACCAGAAACGGAATGACCATCGAGTAGTCTGCCTGCATCGATTCGGTCGACTGCACATAGGTATCGCGATCGAC
>VFZQ01001060.1 GCA_016871135.1 Acidobacteriota bacterium
TGTGTCCGTCGAGGCAACCGGCTTTAAGACCGAAGTCCGCAAAGGAATACTGCTTCAGATCAACGAAAAAGTTCGTGTGGATTTCCGCCTGTCGGTCGGTCAGGTGACAGAACGGATTGAGGTGTCCGCGGAGGCAGGCCAATTGAAGACGGACGAGGTTTCGACGGGCGGAATCGTCGAACAGAGAAGACTCGTCGAACTCCCGGTCAACGGCCGCAACGTCGGCAACCTCGCCACGTTGCAGCCCGGCGTCATGTTCGGTTCACGCGGCGGACTGGATGGGCAGGGCGGCGGCGGTGGCGGCGTTCCGATCCCAGGCCAGACGATTGCGATTGTGGCTAACGGACAGCGCGAAGTAAATCAACACGCCACGCTCGACGGCGTGGTTGCCACTGAGGCCCGCGTGAATACGGTCCCATTTTCGCCGTCGCCGGAAGCGATGGAAGAAGTTAAGGTCTTTACGGGCACCTACTCGGCCGAATACGGCTTCAACTCTGGCGCGCAGTTGATCATGGTCATGCGCTCGGGAACGAACCAATTCCACGGCTCGGCGTATGAGTTTATCCGTAATGAAAAATTGGACGCGGAGCCGTTCTTCCAGAACTACTTCACTCCGGCCACGGCTGCACGGATCAAGAAGCCGGCGCTCCGCCAGAATCAGTACGGCGGAACGCTGGGCGGGCCAATCTGGATTCCGAAAATTTACAACGGCAAGAACCGGTCGTTCTTCATGGCGAACTTCGAGCAACGCCGCCGGAGCAATCCCGGCGTGGCCGGAACGTCGCTCGTTCCTTCCGCCGCAATGCGTACCGGCGATTTCAGTGCGCTCTTGAATCGCCGTAACGCCGCTGGCGTTGCGCAGCCTTCCGTTCAACTATTCGATCCGCTCACCGGAACCGCCAACCCCACTCCGTTTGCCGGCAATATCATTCCGGCGTCGCGATTGAACGCGACATCACGCGCCCTGCTGCCGTTTTGGCAGACGCCCCAGCAAGTATTGCCGGACCCGCTTGTTGGAACGAACTTCATCGGTGTTGGCGGTCAGCAAATCGACGACGATCAGTTCTTCCTGAAGCTCGAACACAATATTTCGGCCAACGATAAGATCATGTTCCGCTATGCGACCAACACCCCGTTCTATCGCGTGGCGCCCGGCGCGACACCGCAGTTTACCTATCGCGTCGAAGGACGTAACAACAATGT
The DNA here is from genome assembly GCA_016871135.1 of Acidobacteriota bacterium. Taxonomy (GTDB): domain Bacteria; phylum Acidobacteriota; class Terriglobia; order Bryobacterales; family Bryobacteraceae. The sequence continues at coordinate 1,204 of VFZQ01001060.1, forward strand.
TGCCGGACAGTGGATTCGCATCATCACGCCGACAATCATCAATGAGTTCCGCTACGGATATACAACGTCTCGGGACGACAGCTTCAACCCGCGCGCGAACACGAGTTTTGATTTGAGCGGCATTGGCTTGGATGCGTTCCGTATCGTGACGGACGGCAACCGCAAACTGACGCCTCGCGAAGTTGGCGTGCCCTCGATGAACGTTGCGGGCTTTCAAGGTCTGGCGGAAGCCGACGGCGGCAACGGTTTCGACGACAACCGCGCTCATATTTTCGGTAACAACCTGTCTTGGAGCTTTGGCGCCCATAGCTTGAAGATCGGTGGCGAAGTCCGGCGGTTGTCGCTGTTCCGCGGCGCGGCCAATGTTCCGCGCGGTGCTTTCGACTTCACCGGCAACCTCGCCGGCAACTCTTTCGCAGCCTTCATGCTCGGCGTACCGAGCGCAACGAACACGCCGGAAGGGCTGCCCCTAACCGATGTCCGCCAGTGGCGTATGGGCTTTTACTTCCAGGACGACTGGAAAGTGAACCG
>VFZQ01001061.1 GCA_016871135.1 Acidobacteriota bacterium
AAACCGCCAAGTTCACCGATACAGTGGTCTTTCCGACGCCGCCCTTTCCTGAGCCGACAGCAATGATGTGCGAGACACCTTCAATGGGTTGGAGTGTAACTCCCGATGGATTCATTCACTTACTATTGTGACGCGAGTTGAGCCCACCGTTGTTCGGCCTGTTTTTCGACGCGAGCTTTATCGACATCCAACAAGAATCCCTCTCGCGCCAGCGCATCGGCCGCCGCACGGATCTTCGCGACGTATGAGGCCTTGTCCGCATAGCGTTCCTCGATCGAAAGTCGCGTATCCTTCGAAGCCGCGCGTTGCGCTTTCGTCGCCGCGAACGGATGAAAGCCGCCGGTCATGCTGAAAATCTCGCCGGCTCCGCCCGTCGCCGGATCGCGCAGATTCCACCCCGTGTAGGTCCCCAGCGGAACAGTCACATCGGGCATCCGCACGCCGGCGGTCTCGTTGCCATCGCGATCGACTTGTGGAACTAACGTCTGAAACGGCTTGCCGGTCTTCGGCGGATCGATGGTGACGATCCCCTTTGTCTTGAACTCAGGACCATAGTCCACCCGCCACGCCTGATGCGGCATCTTCGGCATCGCCACGCCCGGAATCGCGGGGAAGTGTACCGAACTCGCCGGTACAAGTTCGCCCTTATCGACGCGCGGTACGCGCGACGCCGCCGGCTGTTTGTCGTAATTCACCCACGCCGTCATCTGCGCTAACAGCGCGCGCATCACCGGACGGAAGTCGTTCGGATTCGCCACGTACGCCGTCGAATTCTTGCGCGGCGGGAAGCTCCCCGGCCCATGTTGCGATCCGGTGATGAAGTACGCACGCGATTCCGCGCCCAGCCCGTCATCCTTCTTACCATCGGGCGTCGTATGAATCAACGACGCCGCGCGCCCCCAATACTCGTACGCCCCATTCGAATAAAAGATCTTCGGAGTCACGTTCAGATCGGATGTTTGTGTCAGCAAACCGTCGATGTCGCGCGTCTCCGGATCGAGCATCTTCAGATCCGCGAACGGAAAAATATCGGTTGGGTAAAACGTGTTCGTCATCCGATGCCCGTCGCGCGAGGGCTGCGCGAATCGATGATTGAAGCTCCCTCGCCCGCCGCCCGCGACATGCGCCCACACACCGTCGAAGACCTTTTTCCCGCTCTCGTCCGCATTCGCGCCGAAGTACAGGAATGTGCGCAGGAATCGCCCCGACTGCGAGGTCCCCATCCCAATCGCGCGCCGTAATGAACCGGTCGGGAACACCGCATCGCCCGAGTACTTCAGAAAACTAATCATGTCTCGCGTTGCGGCCAACCCCAGTCCAACGATCGCCGGGTTTTTCGCCGTATAGATCACATCGTAGAACTTGCCCGGCAGAAATCCAGAAGCCATTTCAACGCCCGTGTTGTCCCAAAATTTCCACTGCGAGCGAGGAATGATCCGCCTCGGCCCGTCGGTCGTATCACGCACGCCAAGTGAGGTCCCCGGCGCATCCGGATCGGAGACAGGATACGGCTTCATGTTGCGGTCCTGTAGGCCGAACCGCGTGACCTTTGACGAGGGCACAAACTCGCTGCGCACAATGCCCGTCACGCCAGCCGCCACGGGAACGGTCAACGCAAGATTGTGACGCTCCTCCGGCACATCGAACTGCCAACCGAGCCAAACCAGCGTATAGCCCTGTTCCAATAAGTGCCCGTCGCCGAACTCGGCCTCGGCACGCGGGTCTTTGCTTC
>VFZQ01001062.1 GCA_016871135.1 Acidobacteriota bacterium
ACGATTGACGGGAGACTCGAATGAACTTCACTAGATTTGCCGCGGTCGCCCTGATCGCGCTCACTGGCTGTGCGACAAAGAAGGAAGCACCGCGCGCCGAAGAACCGCGCGCGGCACGTGTGCAAACGGCCATTGCCGAGTCCTCGATGAGACCCGAAGAACGTGAAGTTACCGGGACGGTGACGGCGAAGACGACAGCGGCTGTGAGTAGCCGGATCGCTGGCCACATCAAAGAACTGCGTGTTCGAGAAGGCGACACGTTGGCAGCGGGACAGACGATTGCGGTGATCGATACGCGCGAAGTGGAGACGGCGATTCGCGAAGCGGAGGCTGGCCGGACCGAAGCGCAGGCAGGCCTGCCGGAGAGCGAAGCCGCGCTGCGCGGGGCGCAAGCACAACTCGACCTCGCGCGGACGACGCTCGACCGCATGACGAAATTGAAAGACAGCAAGTCGATTACCGATCAGGAGTTCGATGAGACGCGGGCGCGCTTCCGCCAGGCGCAGTCGCAAGTCGAGATCGCGCAGGCGCGCGGACGGCAGATTCGCGAGCGGATTCAGCAGGCGTCGGCGGCGGTCGAACGCGTTAGGTTGCAGCAGAATTACGCGACGGTCACTTCGCCGTTTACGGGCGTTGTGACGGAGAAACGGGCCGAAGCGGGGGTGTTCGCGGGACCGGGGCAGCCGATCGTTGTGATGGAGCGCGCCGGCGAATGGCGGCTGGACGCGGCGGTGGATGAATCGCTGCTGAAACATTTGCGCGTTGGGACGGCGGTATCGGTGACGCTTGATGCGATCACCGAACCGATGGCGCTGCGGGTGAACGAGATTCTGCCTTCGGTCGACGCTCGGACGCGCACGGCGACTGTGCGTGTCGCGTTGCCGGGACGGGCGGGGATTCGAAGCGGGTTATCAGGGCGAATGAAAATCGCCGGCGGAGAGCGAAAGGCGATCCTCGTGCCTTCGAACGCCGTGGTTACGAACGGGCAAATGCAGCGAGTGTTCGTTCTCAGCGATGGGCGCCTGCGCGCGCAGTTAGTGACAGCGGTCGAAACGCGAGACGGGAAAACGGAGATCGTCAGTGGGCTGGAGGGAGGCGAGCGAATCGCCGCGCCGGCATCGGCAGCGCTCACTGACGGCGCGCGCGTCGAGGTGGTTCAGTGACCGGAGGGCGCAGACTCGGTGTCGCTGGGCGCCTCGCCGCGGCGTTCATTCAGTCGAAGTTGACGCCGCTATTTATCGGTGCGTCGATTGCGGCGGGGGCGTTCGCGGTGTTGAACCTGCCGCGCGAAGAAGAGCCGCAGATCGTGGTTCCGATGGTCGACGTAATGGTGGCTATGCCGGGCGCAACGGCGGCGGAAGTCGAACAGCGGCTAACCCATCCGATGGAGAAATTGTTGTGGGAAATTCCGGGCGTCGAGTACATCTATTCCACGTCGCGCGCGGGCTCGGCGATGTCGATCGTGCGCTTCAAAGTCGGCGAAGACGAGGAACGCAGCCTGGTGAAGTTGAATCAGAAGCTGCAGGCGAACTTCGACCGGATTCCCTTCGGCGCATCGGCGCCGATTGTGAAGCCGCGATCGATCGACGACGTGCCCATCATAGCTTTGACGATTCATTCGGCGAAACTGGGTGACGATGCGATCCGGCGTGTGGCGGCGCAATTGGAGACGGTGATCGCACGTACCCCGGACGTTTCGGAGATCAAGATTTTAGGCGGACGGCGGC
>VFZQ01001063.1 GCA_016871135.1 Acidobacteriota bacterium
ATGGCCCAGATACCCCGGCGGTGCGCCAATCAACTTCGCGACCTCGTGGTCGAGTTGGAACTCGCCGCAGTCGATGCGGATGACTTGGCGGGCCGACCCGTGGATCACCTCCGCCAGCGCCTCCACCGTGCGCGTCTTGCCGGTGCCCGTCGGCCCGAGGAGAAGAAACACCCCGGCCGGCCGGCCTTCAGGTGCCAGTCCGGACTGGTACATCTGCACGTAGGGCACGATCGCGTCAAGCGAGTCGGGTTGACCGACGATACGTTCCGACAGCAGGGCGGACAGGCGCGCGCCCGATTTTCCGATTGAGGGAGAACCCTTTCGGTGGTTGCGAGAAGTGAGCGTAATATCCTTCACAATTCCATTTTATCATCTTGGCAATAGTTAAGCGCTTACAAATCACGCAAAACGAGGCAAAAACGGCGAAAAAGTGAAATTTATTTTTCGTTTAGAATGAACGGATTAGGTCAAAAATCCGGTCGCTGGCACGCCCATCGCCGTAAGGGTTGTGAACGCGTGTCATGGAAGCATGAAAATCTGCGTTTTCGAGCAGTAATCGGGTCTCCGAGACGATCCGATTTTCGTCCGTACCGACAAGTTTTACCGTGCCGGCCTCGACCGCTTCCGGCCGTTCGGTCTTCTCGCGGAGGACCAAAATCGGCTTCCCTAACGACGGGCCTTCCTCCTGCACGCCACCCGAATCGGTGATCAGCAGATAAGCGCGGCGCATCAGGTCGACAAACGGAATGTAGTCGAGCGGCTCGACCAAGTGAATCGCCGGATTCCCCGCGAGCAGGCGATTGACCGGCTCGATCACGTTCGGATTCGGATGCACCGGATAGACGATTTCGACGTCGCCGCGCGCGGCAATCTCGAGCAACGCTTTACAAATCCGTTCAAACCCAGGTCCGAAACTCTCGCGCCGGTGCGCCGTCACCACGATCAGCCGCTTCGACGGATTCAGAAACGACCAGTCGCGGGCGCTGAGCACTTCTCCGGACTCCAGCCGGTCTCGCACATGCAGAACGGCGTCGATGCCCGTATTTCCGGTGACATGGATGCTCGACGCCGCCACGCCTTCCTTCGCGAGGTTATCGGCGGCCCATCGCGTCGCGGCGAAATGATACGCCGCCAGGCGGCCCGTCAGCACGCGGTTCATCTCCTCCGGAAACGGTTGATGAATATCCCAGGTCCGCAGGCCCGCTTCGATATGCGCGATCGGCACCCGAGCGTAAAACGCCGCCAGCGCGCCGCAAAACGTCGTGGTGGTGTCGCCCTGCACGATAGCGATGTCTGGCCGCAACTCCTGCATCACCGGCTCCAGCGCAGCGATCATTCGCGACGACGACTGCGACAGCGTCTGCCCCGGCTGCATCAGATTCAAATCGATGTCCGGAACGACCCCGAACAGGCCCAACACCTGATCGAGCATTGCCCGATGCTGTGCCGTCACGCAGACCTTGACGTCGTAGACATCGGGTGCGGCGCGAAGTTTGCGCACAACCGGGCACAGCTTAACCGCCTCCGGCCGGGTACCGAATAAGAAGAGAGTTCGAATGGGCAAGGAAAAGGGGATTGATCTGCGGGCTATTTGTGGCGATAGGTAATGCGGCCCTTGGTCAGATCGTAGGGCGACATTTCCAAGGTCACGCGGTCACCGGCCAGCACGCGGATCCGATTGCGGCGAAGCTTACCGGCGAGGTGGGCGAGAACCAAACGCTCCTGA
>VFZQ01001064.1 GCA_016871135.1 Acidobacteriota bacterium
AACGCGTTTCTGGCCGACCTCGCCAAGCTCGAATCCAACAAGAATTTCCCGCGCTTCGCGGTATTGCGCCTCGGCAACAATCACACCAACGGCGCGGCCGCCGGCAAGCGCACTCCGACGGCAATGGTCGCCGATAACGACTACGCGCTCGGCATGATCGTCGAAGCGCTCACGCGCAGCCAGTTCTGGCCCAAAATGGCGATTTTCATTCTTGAAGACGATGCGCAGAACGGCGCCGATCACGTCGACTCGCATCGCTCGCCTGCGTTCGTCGTCTCGCCTTTCGCCAAGCGCGGCGTGGTCGATTCGAGTTTCTACAACACGACTTCGATGCTGCGCACGATGGAGTTAATTCTCGGTCTCCGTCCGATGACGATACACGACGCGGGCGCGCGCCCGATGTTGGGCGCGTTCGCCGCCGCGCCGGACTTCAAGCCGTTCGAAGCGGAAAAGCCGCGCGTTCCGCTCGACACGCGCAACCCCGCCAACACGGCTTTGGCGCGCCGCACCGCCAAGATGGACTTCGAGGAAGCCGACGAAGTGGACGACGACGAACTCAATCAAATCCTGTGGCTCGCGGTGCGCGGCACCGAGCCGCCCGCGCCCGTCCGGAGCATCTTTGGCCAATAACATCGACGTCGTATTTCTCTGGCACATGCACCAGCCCTTCTACAAGGACCTGGTGCGCGGCGAGTACAAACTGCCGTGGACGCGCCTGCACGGCCTCAAGGACTACTACGGCATGGTCGAAGTCCTGCGCGCGTTTCCGAAGGTGCGCCAGACGTTTAACCTCGTGCCGTCGATGCTCGTACAGCTCGATGAGTACGCGCGCGGCGAAGCCGACGATCCGTTCCTGCGGCTCGCCGTCAAACCCGCCGAAGAGCTAACCGAAGCCGAGAAGCAGTTTCTCACGCGCTACTTTTTCCAGGCCAACGTCGACCACCTGATCAACCGTTACCCGCGTTACGCCGAGCTGTACAACACGCGCAGCCGCGCCTGGGATACGCAAGATTATCGTGATTTGCAGGTGCTCTCGCAGCTTGCGTGGTTCGATGAGTTCTTCATCGCCGGGAACGCACTGGCGCGGAAAGGTCGCGACTTCACACCCGAAGACCAGGCCGAAATGGCCCGCCAGCAACTGGACATCCTCGGCCGCGTCATACCGGTTTATCGCGAGTTTGCCGCCACGGGACAGATCGAAATATCAACGACTCCGTTTTATCACCCCATTCTGCCGCTGGTCTGCGACTCCGACATCGCCGCGATCTCCCATCCCCACGTGCCACTCCCGGCGCGCTTTCGTTATCCAGAGGACGCTCGCGAGCAGTTGCGGCGCGCGCGCGTTTACATGGAGAAAACGTTGGGCATCGCGCCGCGCGGATTATGGCCTTCGGAAGGATCAGTCTCCGACGAAGCGCTCACACTGGCCGCCGAGTGCGGCTTCGAGTGGTTCGCCACCGATAACGGTGTGCTCGGCCGCACGCTCGGGCGCGATGCGGGCGTCGTCGAAACGTACAGGCCGTACGAGTGGCGGCAGTCGATGAAGGGCATCTTCCGCGATCACTACTTGAGCGACCTCGTCGGCTTCACGTATTCCAAGATGGGCGCCGAGCAGGCGGCCGATCATCTGATGGCGCGCATCCTCGAAAACGCCGGTGGCCGCGATGCGCTGGTGCCGGTAATCCTCGACGGTGAAAACGCCTGGGAGTATTTTCCCGAG
>VFZQ01001065.1 GCA_016871135.1 Acidobacteriota bacterium
TGATAGCCCAGATCGTCGATCGGATCGTCCGTGGTGCAAAGCGCACGAACTTTGAACTTGCCCAAAATGTCATGCGCGCGCAGACCGGGCAACTGCTCGTTCGCGCGATCCCAAATCGACTTCGCGCTCGCGCCGTCGAGGATATCCTCGATGCCGAAGTAGCGGCTCAACTCCAGATGCGTCCAGTGATAGAGCGGATTGCGCAGCGTATACGGCACGGTCTTCGCCCAAGCCTCGAACTTCTCGAACGGAGTTGCGTTGCCGGTAACGAACGGTTCGGCGACGCCGTTTGCCCGCATCGCACGCCATTTGTAGTGATCGCCTTCGAGCCAGATCTCGAACAAATTCTTGAACTCGCGATTCTCGGCGACATCCTTCGGCGGCAAATGACAGTGGTAATCGAGAATGGGCTCGTCTTTCGCGAAGCCGTGATAGAGTTCGCGCGCGGCGGCCGATTGCAGCAGAAAGTCGTCGTGAATGAAAGGCATGTCGAAACTTCTATTTTAGCCTTTGACGGCGCGCGGCTCTTCGCGCTCAATCGTCTCGCGCGTTTCCGGTATGCGGCCCTGATCGTTCGTATCGGCGATCCATTTGTCGAGGCGCTTGGACAAACGATCCAGCGTCTTCTTATGTTCCGGCTTCGCCGCGAGGTTGTTAACCTCGTGCGGATCGGCTTGGTGATCGTACAACTCGAACTCGGGCCGCGAAGCCGCCCACCAGCGGGCCTGCAAGTCGTTCAACTTGCCCTGCTTGCCGAGGTCTTCCAGCACCGTCAAGGTCGGGTAGCTGGTCTTGATGTACTGGTTGAACTGCGCGTAGGAGCGGTCCGGATAGAAGTTATGAATCAGCTTGTAATGCGCATCGCGAACCGCGCGGATTCGATCGACGGTCATGTCGCAGCGATCGCGCGCGGTGAAGATCTCGGTGCGCGGTTTCGCCTTGCCGAACAGCGATTGGCCGTGGAACAACCTCGGATGTTCGATGCCGGCCGCATCGAGCGTGGTCGCGGTGATATCGAGCGAGATGACGGGATCTTTGCGAACCGTGCCGGCTTTCACTCGATCAGGCCACCGAACCAAAAGGGGCACATGCGTGCCGGGATCGTAAAGCCACTGCTTGCCGCGCAACAGACACCGCCCGTTATCGCCGAAGACGAAGATCACCGTGTTTTCCAGCAGGCCGTCTTTCTTGAGATTCTCCATGACCTGCCCAACTTGCGTGTCCCAATAGTTGACCGCGTCGAAGTAGTTGGCCACTTCGTCGCGAACCGTTGGATGGTCGGGATAGTAGGGCGGCAGTTCGACCTTCGCCGGATCGACGAGCGATTTCTGCTTACGCGCAAGCGGCCAAATCGGCCCCTTGTGCGGCGCGGTGAAATTGATCTGGGCGTAGAACGGCTGGCCCTTGGCGCGTTGATTCCAGTGCGTGCCGTCGAACGGCTTGTCGTGTTCGAAATTGAAATCGGTCTTGCCGCTCGCTCGCAGTCCGCCGCCCATGTCGGTCACGTTGGCGGTAAAGTAGCCGGCGTCATGCAAGCGGTGCGAAACAAGCCGGACTCCCTCGGGCAGTTTGTAGCCGTCCTTGCGATGACTGCGGTGATTGTGCGCGCCGGTCGTCGTTTGATAAACGCCGGTATTCCACCCCGAGCGGCTCGGCGAGCAAACCGGCGCGGTCGTGAAGCAGTGCGTGAAACGCGCGCCTTCGGCCGCGATGCGA
>VFZQ01001066.1 GCA_016871135.1 Acidobacteriota bacterium
GAAGAATCTGGAAGCGATCGGATTCTTGAACGGCGGCGACGATGCGCTGGAGCGCGTGATCAGCGACATCGATCGCCCGCACCGCATCGCGTTTTCCGGTCTGTACGAACTGCCATTCGGAATGCAGTTGCAGGCCGTGTGGCAGCGGAATTCCGGTCCCGCGCTTGGCTTCGGCAACGCGCTCTTGCGGGGGCCGGTGACGAGTTTCCCGTCATCGAGTCCGACACTCGGGCGCTGGTTCAATATCGACGCGTTCGACCGTGTGCCCGGCAATCAACTCGACTTGAATCTCCGCGCACTCTCGTCGCGATTCACGGGTGTGCGCGCGCCATTCCAAGAAACCTGGGATCTATCGATGCTTAAGAATTTCGGCATTCGCGAACGGCTGCGCCTGCAACTGCGCACCGAGTTCTTGAACGCGATGAACCGCACAAATTTCGCCAATCCCAACACGGCGCCGACGAATACCTTGTTCGGTCAAATCACGGCCAACAACGGTTTCCCGCGCCAGTTACACGTGGCCTTGAAGCTGATGTTCTGAGGCGATTGCTTCGTTCAGCGAACCCTGCCGATAGCCCTGCAGGTCGAGCGTGACGTAGTGAAATCCAAGCGGCTTGAAGATCGCGACGAACCGCGCGGCGGCCTGCGCGTTCAGCGCCGCGGCCATCTCTTCGGCGGCGATTTCGATGCGGACGAGGTCGCCGTGATACCGCACGCGGAACTGCCGGAAACCGAGCGCCTTGATCGCTTCTTCGCCGTCCTCGACGACCTTGATGCGATCCTTAGTCACTTCGGTGCCGTACGGAATGCGTGAGCTCAAGCAGGCAGCGGCCGGGCGGTCCCACGTCGGCAGGCCGGCCAGCCGGCTGAGTTCGCGGATTTCGGCTTTGTGCAATCCCGCATCGACCAGCGGCGCCTTCACGCTGTGCGCCTTTGCCGCGCCCTGGCCCGGCCGCCAGTCGCCGAGATCGTCCATATTGACGCCGTAGACGACGCTGTCGATACCTCGTTCGATGCAGAGTTGATCGAGGCGGGTGAAGAGTTCGTCCTTGCAGTGAAAGCAGCGGTTCTTGTCGTTCTTGACGTAGTTCGGATTCTCGAATTCGAAGGTTTCGATGTACTCGTGCCGGATCGCGAAGTCGCTGGCGAACTGTTCGGCGTCGCGTTTGTGGGATGCGGGGATGGACGCGGAATCGGCGGTGACGGCGACGGCGTTGTCGCCAAGGACGCGCTGTGCGGCCCATGCCAGATACGCGGAATCAGTTCCGCCGGAGTAGGCGACGATGACGCGCTCCATGTCGCGAAGAAGATCGAAGAGGCGCTGTTCCTTCGCGCGGAGAACGCTGGTGTCGAGCGGACCGAGTTGGACGAGAGTGGCCATTGCCTCTCTCGATTATACGGTGGTGCGGATGTTGAGCGCCCCGCAGTTGGGGCATCGATACCGCTTGGTCGCGAACGATTCGGCGTCGTGACCCGCTCCGCAGCGGATGCAAACGTTTGGCCGCGCCCGTTCATTGGGAGGCGTGTAGGAACCGAAGTAGTAGGCCCATCCGTAGACACTCAACCGCGTCTGAAAGTACTTGTCGCAAAGGCGGGCGAAATACGTGAAGTAGCGGAGCAGCGTTTCCGAACCACCTCCGATGAGTAGGAGCTTCTTCTGGATTTTCGGGACTCGGTGGCGATTGAGGAATGTGAAACCAGAGTGTAGATCGGTG
>VFZQ01001067.1 GCA_016871135.1 Acidobacteriota bacterium
TCCTTCTTTGCGGGGGCGGGCTTGGGCTTGGCGGCCGGGCGGGCCGGAGGCTGGCGGACAATCATGTCGCGGCAGCGTTGCGCTTCGTTATCCATGACGTTGAACTCGGCTTCACTGGCGGCGGCGAGTTCGAGGATGTACTGCTTCAGTGTTTCACGGTTGTTGGCGTTTTCGTCCGAGACTCCCATCAGCAGATCGGCGAGCGCGGGGTTCTGATACTTGCGGACGCCGGCGGCGAGCGAACCGAGATAGCCTTGCATCGATTCGAGACCGTACAAGGTCGCCAGCGCGTGCGTGAGTTTCGACGGTCGCGCGGCGAGTTTCTGTGACGCCGCCTGAAGCCCTCCGATCGACTGCGAGACGCGTTGCCATTGCAATTGATAGGCGTCGGGCGCGCCTTGCGAAATCCAGTCGGCCGGGCGAATCTCGGCGACTAGCGGCTCGATCTTTTTCGCATTGTCGACGAGCGAAGTGAGCAGCTTGCGCGTCTCCCATTCCGGAAGTACGCCGGGCTGCTGTCCGAATGCCAAATTCGCGGCCAACGCCGCGAGGACAGAAAGAAGCCTCATTCTTCTAAGATAGGCTTTCTAGGAGATCGCGCACAACGGACTCGCTTCGTCTCGCCTGTGCGCTACTGCGGAGGAGGCGGCGGAGGCGGTGGTGGTGGGGGAGGAGGTGTAGACCCACCGGTGTCGCCGGGCAGTCCTCCACCACCTGGGGCAGGCGCCGGTGTTGTACCGCCGGCGCCGCCATTGCGCGGGAGTCGATAGAGGACGTTGGAGGCGACATCACTCGCCATTTGCAAGGCGCGGCGCATCAGGCCGCCCTTGTCGAGGTTTTTCTGAGCCAGCGGCTGCGTCTTGTAGACGCGCAGATATTCGCCTTCGCCGAGTTCCTTGCCGTTGTCGGTTCGGATGAGTGCGTGGCGGACGTTGACGCGACCTTCTTCGACGAGCACGAGCGTAGTGCCGTCTTCGTCTTCGATTTGGACGTCGTAGATTGTCCCGCGCACCGAAATGACCGCCGTTGGCGTGGTAACTCGATTCGGGTTCGGCTGGCCACCGAATTTCTGGATATGAATTTTCACGCGGCCCAGGAAGAGGTCGAGAAGATCTTTCCACTCGCCGGCGTTGTTGCGGAAGATGACGTGCGAGTTCGGGAAGACTTCGAACGTCGATCCATCATTCACTTGGAATAGCGCGTAACCGTCGGCACCGGAGACGATCTCCTGACGCCGCTGCACGAAGTCACCGACGTTGAGCGCCCATGGTTCGCGGTTCTTAAGCACCGAAACCTGGCCATTCAACTGAACGACTTTGGCCGAGTAGGTCTGCGCTTCGGGGAACAAAGACGGCAACTGCGCGTAGGCGGGCAGGGCCGTAATGGCCGCGCCGAACGCGAAGCAGTTCCGAATTGTCGACACCGACAGCATGTAAGTTTTGGTGGAACCTAACCCAGCATCCCAATCCTACCACTAAAATTGCATAGCAAAAAGGGGTCCGTTTACAGGGCGGGTTGCCAAGATGAACAAAATCAACAGTTTTTCGGTGTCGGGGCCGATAGATGAGGAGAGATCGTGCTCCAGAAGTGGATACAATGGACACAGTTGTTGAGTCCAAAACGACACTCTGTAGCGTCTTCATACAATAACGGATGATTCGTCGATCGACAATCTGGCTGGCGTTGCTGCTGTCTCCCGCGCTGTTTGC
>VFZQ01001068.1 GCA_016871135.1 Acidobacteriota bacterium
ATATTATGCGGGACTCAATAATGATTTGGAGACGATTATGGGAATCCCAGTCCTCGAACAAACAATCCTGAAAGCCAAGGGTCTCACCGCCGAGCAGGTCGCTACCCTCGAAACGCTCGGCATGAACGGAAAGGCCGACTTCGCCACCGTCGGTTCCGCCGAAACGCTCGTCGAAATCCTACCAGGTCTCGACGCCAATGTCGCCGGCCGCGTCATGGAATGGGCCGTCGGCGCTGCGCCGAAAGCTGCCGCCGCACCCACCAGCGCCGAGCGCATGATCATCGATTCCGCCGATGCCGTTTACTGCCTCCATTGCAAGACCCGCCAGCCCAAGGACTACAAGGCCGGTGACCTCTGCCCCTCCTGCGGCAAGCAGGCCGAACCCGTCCAGTCCTGTTACTGGTGCTCGCACTCCGGCCCCGGCAAGTTCTGCCGCTCCTGCGGCGCCGAGTTCGTCTCGCTCTCCGAGTTCGATCTCGCCGTGCTCCTAAAGCGCGAAGGCGTCGCCAAGGAAGAAATCGCCAAGCGCCTGCACGACATGTCCCAAGCCGACAAAGACACGCTCTGGGGCCGCGTCAAGCGCCCGCACCTCTAGACGGATCGTTCTATGCGCGCAATCTGCGAATCCTGCGCCAAGCCGCAACCACCCGATTGGCGCGCGGGCGATCTCTGCATCCACTGCGGACTAACCGTCCGCGCCGAATCGCGCTGCTATTGGTGTGCCAAGTGGGGCCCGAGCGGGAAGTTCTGCCGCTCCTGCGGCGCCGCCTCGATTCCGGACGAACACTACGGCGCCGCGCGCATGCTCAAGCAGCTCGGCGCCAGCGTCTTCGAAATTCCAAAGCTCCTCGCTGAGTTCGAGCCGGAACGCGTCGAGACCTACCAGGCAATCTATCAGCAGCAACATGCCGTCGCGCTCGCCTACGTCGACGACTTGCGCTGGCTCGAAGAGCACCTCTATCAGCGCCACTGGAGCGCGGAGCTCGAAGAAGAATTAACCGCCGAACTGCCCTGGCCCGAAGCGCGATTCAAGCAGTTGAATCGCACGCCCAACCCGCCCGCGCCCGACACCAGTCGCGCCCACGTGCTCTCGGAACGTTCTCCGATCAATGTCATCCGCAATCTCGCAATTCTGGTGCGCCTCCGTCTCGGCGACATGACCGCGTACCGTGAGGCCAGCTATCTCATCGAGGGCAACGACGAGTTGAGCGCCGAAGCATTGCTCCACATTACCAACTGGCGTTGCCTCTACTTTGTCGAGGATCGGGTTAACGCCTACAAACTCATCGACGCCCTCCGCGCTCACCCGATGAGAGACTACGCCGCGCCACGCTTGGCCTGGCATGCCGGTGAGCCGGTCGAAACGCCCCCCACCAGTGACGCTGACACCGAATTTATCCGCGCCATCGTGGAACGCCAGTACGCCGTCCTCGAATCGGCGCTCGCCAGCCAAGACGCAGCCAAGTGTTTCGCCGCCGCGACCGCTTTGATCCTTGACAAACAAGCCCGCAATATCGGCCCCGTGCTACGCGCCGCGAGTTCGAAGTTTCAGTTTGAACTGCTTCAGTCGATTCTCCTTGCCAAGACACCGATCCCCGAATTATTGAGTCCCGCATAATATAGAGACGACTTTCAAGCGTCCGGTGTAAACTGGGATATGGGCAACCCTGCAGGCGTGCGTCGTGATTTCGATTCGCTCGAGAAGC
>VFZQ01001069.1 GCA_016871135.1 Acidobacteriota bacterium
CCACAGCCCGGCCAACGCCGCCTGCGGCAAATTTGACACACCCTCGCCGCGCAAAATTTTTGCCGTCTCCGGGTCGCCCGAACGAGGCGAAACGAGCGGCATCAACCGCGTTCCGTCGCCGAGCAACGCCGCTACCTGAGGACCGTATTTCGCAGGATCAAATTCGATCACGCGCGACCCTACTTCAAATGATCCGGAATCGCCGCCATCCAATAACCGGGGCGCGTGCGAACTTTCATATCGGGGCGCGTCACTTCAACCACGATTTCGTGATACCCCCCGTCTTCGGTTGTCGACGGCGAGTAACTGATCAGATACTGGCTTTGAATCTCCTGGCCGATATCCTGCACGACACGTTCAAGATCCTTGTAAGTCAGAAACGAACGTTCCGCACCGCCAGTATGTTTCGTGAACGCCTCGATGTGATTATCGACAAACAGCGCTTTGCCCTGGCGAAGGATTTCGACTAACACCGGAATGTAGTTGCCGGAATAATGTCCCGTGAAGGCCATCGTCGCGTCGGGAGTATTCAGCGCTCCGGCCGGAACGTGGCGCGCGCTGGATGGCACCGATGGCGGACGCGGCGGCGGCTGTTTCGTCAGCAGGCTGGTCACCAATCGATTGATGTTCAGCGAATACACCGAAATATTGCCGAACTGCAGCGCCAGCAGCGCATCGCGCAACTTACCCTGGCTGCCTTTGTCGCGCGTTTCGGCGATGAGTAGCACAACTTTTTTATGTGTCTTCAGCGAGGGCCTGGACAACATACGCGCGGCATCGTTAACCGCGTCGACCATGGCGGCCGTTGTCGAACCCGCGTTGATCTTGTTCAGCGCCTTTGTGATCAAATCGCCGTCGCGCGTGAATTCCTGCAAAACGCGAACGCGATGATCGAACGCGACAATCGCCGCCTGACCGGCTTCGCCGAGCACGGTGTTTTCCAACAACAATCCGACCTTCCTGATGTTCGGCAGCACCGACTCAACGGTGTTGTTGGCCTGAATGCAAACCACGATCGACAAGGGAACCGAAGCGTTTTCAATCGTGATCTTCTGCAGCTTGCCCTTATCGAAAAGCCGGAATTCGTGCGGCTGCAGGTTCGGAATGTAGTTGCCGTTGCGGTCGGTGACGGTCGTCGGCGCGATGACCTGCCGCGTAAACGCGCGGAACAGCGGCGCTTCTTCCGCGGTTGCTAAGGGAACTTTCTGGGCAACCAGCGGAGCGCCAAGCGCGGCGGCGGCGAACGATCGTCGGGTAAAGCTCATATTCATGGGATGTTAGCGGCGGGTTGAAGGTTTCGGCTTCGGGGCGCGGCGGAAATCTCCGCTCTTGCCTCCGGTTTTTTCGAGGAGGAATACATCCTGGATCTCGATGGATTTATCGAGGGCCTTGGTCATATCGTACACGGTTAGAGCGGCCACGCTGGCCGCGGTGAGCGCTTCCATCTCGACACCGGTCGGCCCGGCGGTCGATGCGGTCGCGGTGATTCGAACGCCGCCATCCTCGATCGCGAGATCGACGCCGGCATGGGACAGCGGAAGTGGATGACACATCGGGATCAATTCGCTGGTCTTCTTGGCGGCCATGATTCCAGCGATGCGGGCGACTTCGAGCGGATCGCCCTTCGGATTCGATGGGAGCGCGGCGAGCACTTCTTCCGACAACCTCACAAACGCCTGCGCCTTCGCGGTGCGGAGTG
>VFZQ01001070.1 GCA_016871135.1 Acidobacteriota bacterium
TCAGAAAGCGCGCGGGGATAATCTGGTCGGTATCGATGTTATCGACTAAGAACGAAGTTACGGTCGATTGAATTTTCATAGCATGGTCCTTACGTCGGTAACTACACCGGTCACGGCGGAAGCGGCGGCGGTGAGCGGGCTGGCGAGGAACGTCCTTCCGCCTTTGCCCTGGCGCCCTTCAAAGTTGCGGTTCGAGGTCGAGACGCTATACTGGCCGGGTGTGAGTTGGTCGCCGTTCATGGCGATGCACATGCTGCAACCGGCCTCGCGCCACTCAGCGCCGGAGTCCCGGAAGACTTGATCGAGGCCTTCGGCTTCAGCCTGGCGTTTGATCTCCTGCGAGCCGGGAACGACCATCACACGCACCGCGGAGTTGACCTTACGGCCCTTCAACACGCTGGCGGCGGCGCGCAGGTCGCTCATGCGGGAGTTCGTGCAGGAGCCGATGAAGACCACGTCGATCTTCTGGCCGGCGAGCGGCTTGCCGGGTTCGAGCGCCATGTACTGCAGCGCCTTGCGGAGCGAATCGCGTTCGGTGGCATCGCCGATCGATGCGGGATCGGGGACAGCGCCTGAAATCGACATCCCCATGCCGGGATTGGTGCCGAAGGTGATCATCGGCTCGAGAGTATCGGCGTCGATCGTGATGGAGTGATCGTAGGTCGCGCCTTCGTCAGTGGGCAGTTGCTTCCAACGAGCAACCGCTTCGTCCCATGCGGCGCCCTGTGGCGCGTACTTCCGGCCGGCCAAGTATTGGAACGTCGCATCATCCGGAGCGACCAAGCCCGCGCGCGCGCCGGCTTCGATCGACATGTTACACACCGTCATGCGTTCTTCCATCGACAGCGCGCGAATGGCCGATCCCGTGTATTCGAAAACACAGCCGGTGCCGCCGCCAATGCCGATCCTGGCACACAGCGCGAGAATAATATCCTTTGCCGTAACGCCATTCTTCAGCGAGCCAGTTACCCGCACTTCATAGGTCTTGGACTTGCGCTGCAACAAACACTGCGAAGCGAGAACCATCTCAACTTCGCTGGTTCCGATACCAAAAGCCAGCGCGCCGAAGGCACCGTGGGTGGCGGTGTGGCTATCGCCGCAGACCACGGTCATGCCGGGCTGCGTCAGGCCATTTTCAGGCCCGATGACGTGAACAATGCCCTGCATGCGGTTCTGGAAACCGAAATAGGGAATGCCGAACTCTTGCGCGTTCTTTTCGAGTTGCGCGACCTGAGTGGCGGCGATGGGATCGACGATGGGAAGGGATCGCGGCGTGGTGGGCGTCGAGTGATCGACGGTGGCGAATGTAAGATCGGGCCGGCGGACCTTCATTCCGCGCGCGCGGAGACCGGAGAAGGCCTGCGGCGAAGTTACTTCGTGCACTAAGTGAAGGTCGATAAACAGGAGGCTCGGCGCGCCTTCGCGCTCGGCGACGATGTGGTTATCCCACACCTTTTCGATAATTGTACGTGGCTTAGATGGCATTGGCGACTGCGTCTCCTACCTGCGAGCAAGTCGCGGGCGTATTCTTGGGTTTCAGGTCGGCGGTCACGTTTCCGCTGTTGAGGACCTCTTCGACCGCGCGATTGACGGCGGCTGCTTCGTTGACAAGTCCGAAGCTGTATTCGAGCATCGCGGCGACCGAGCCGATCGCGCCAAGCGGATTGGCCTTGTTCTGGCCGGCGATGTCGGGCGC
>VFZQ01001071.1 GCA_016871135.1 Acidobacteriota bacterium
CACATTTTTCGGAAGCTTCAGTTGCGAAGCGCCGCGGAGTTGGTGCGATTCGCGATCCGGCAGGGCGTGACGGCGGGTTAGCTTTTTACTGCCCGGCCCGCGCTCGGATTACGGCGTGGATTTCCTGGAGGCTCCAGACACGGATAGGGTCGCGGCGGCGGCTGAAGTCTCTTATTGAGGCCGGATCCTGCCCAACGCCTCGTCGGTGGCCAGCTCCAACTCATCCCATTCCGACGGCGTAAGCTCGCGAATTCTTGCAACAAGTGATGCCTTGGGAATCGCGCGGAGTTGAAAGGCGAGCGCTACCGAGTCTTCCGGAGGCCTGCGATCCGCGAACGACTCGATAAGGGCGGTTCCGGCCAGGTGAGCGCGGCTAAGGTTTGTGGTCAGCGGCACGACGAGCACCGACTCCAGCAGACGGGTCGGCGCGTCCGATTGCCAAATCACAACTGGGCGGCGGCCCAACTGCTCTTGGGGCCGATACGCCCCGAGGTCCGCCCACCAGATTTCACCACGCCTCAATCTCGATTTTTGGCGTCGAGCGCGTTCGCCCACTCCGCCAATCCTTGTTCCGCTAGAAGCAGATCCTCTTCCCCGGAGGTTTCCGATATTCTAGCCATGTCCCAACGACGCGGATCCGGGTGTTGCAAGACGATTAGGCTGACACGCTCTCCCGGCCGAATGGAGACCGGTTTGTCGGGACGAAAAACGCCGTTCTCGAATTGGGCTTCAACCCGCTTCATCACCTGTATCCTAGCACGACGATTACTGCCCGGCCCGCGCTCGGATCACCGCGTGGATTTCCTGCAGACTCCAGACGCGGATGGGATCGCGGCGGCGGCTCGCAGCCGCTTGCACCGCGGCGCGGGCGGCGCTCATGGTTGTGATGCACGGTACACGATATTGAATCGACGACCGCCGGATCGCTTTTTCATCGCTGAAGCTGTGCACGCCGGTGGTTGTGTAGATGGCGAGCTTGAGTTTTCCGGCTTTGAGCAAGTCGACGGCGTTGGGGCGGCCTTCGTTCACCTTGAACACGGTCGTGCATTCAAGGCCGGCCGCTTTCAGTTCCTTCGCGGTGCCGCGGGTGGCGGCGAGTTGATACCCGAGTTCGGCGAAGCGCTTGGCGACTTCGATCGCTTCGGCCTTGTGCCGGTCGCTGACGCTGATGAAGACGGTGCCATCGGACGGCAGCGGCGATCCGGCGCTCAACTGTGCTTTGGCGAACGCTTCGCCAAAGTTTTCGCCGACGCCCATGACCTCACCGGTCGATCGCATTTCCGGGCCGAGCACCGGATCGACGCCATGGAATTTATTGAACGGGAACACGGGCGACTTGACGAAGAACTGCGGCACATCGAGCACGCCGCTGGTCTTGCCCTGCGTCAGGTGCGCGAACTCGGTGAGCTTCTTGCCGAGCATCAATCCGACCGCAATCTTCGGCAGCGGCACGCCGGTGGCCTTGGCCACAAACGGCACAGTTCGCGAGGCACGCGGGTTCACTTCGATCACGTAGACCTTTCCGTCCTTGATCGCGTACTGCACGTTCATCAAACCGACGACCTTTAGTGCGCGGGCGAGTTTGACCGAGTATTCCTGAATCGTCTGGGACTCCCGCGCGCCGATGCCGAACGGCGGCAGCACACACGAGCTATCGCCGGAGTGAATGCCGGCCTCTTCGATGTGCTCCATG
>VFZQ01001072.1 GCA_016871135.1 Acidobacteriota bacterium
GCGGCGAAAGAGATCGAGCCAAAACGAATCGGCGACGCGACGGTTTCCTACTTCTGGCCGGTTGGCGACGAATCCGAGGCCGCGACGCACCTGCCGGCGATCGACCAACTCGCGTCCAATCTGATCGCGCTCGGTTGGGGCGTGGACTTCGCCTGCGCCGAAGCGACGCTCGACTCCGAAGGCCCGAAGGGGCGTGTACTGTTGCCGTCCAACGACGGGCGGGAGACGCGCCAAGTTCCAACGACTGGCACGTTTGCCGGCCTCGAAATGCGATTCCGCGCCTTTCGCAACCGCTTGACCAAAGAAGGAGTTAATCCCAGCCTTCCCGAGCCATTGATGCAACTTATTCACTATCGAGACGCCTCGGAACCACCGAATCGACGGCGCGTGAAGTTGTTCACGCTGGTACGGGCCGATAACTTCGAGAAGCTACACGCCGTCGCGGCGGAGTCGACGATTCATGTCGCTGCGTGGGTGCGGAATGCCGCAGGGAGAGCGATGGAACAGGAGGAGTTCCTGGAGGACTGGATCAACTCCTACGTTCTTGGGCACACTGACGATGAAAACCTCGGCCATCGCATTTCGTATATCCCACTTCCGTCAATTGGGCACATGCACACCGACCCAGCAGTGCGGCGCGTCTTAATTGCCGAACCGCCGGGGCCGATTCGTCCGGCCGACCTCGAAGCGTTCGACTTACTCGCGATCAAATTGTCGGGCGCCGGTTTGATTCGCGAAGGAGCGGAGGAAGCGCACGCCTACTTACAGCCTGTGGAGGATCTGTCGCGCGGATTTCCCTCGCTTTATTTGAAGCCTTCCGCTAGCTGGAGTTCAGTTACTCCGGTTGTCCTGCACGGCTACAATGTCGCGCGAAATTCGATTTCGGTGAATAAGACGGAAAAGCTGCTGGTGCAAGCGTTCGACGTTGCCGGCGTGCCTCCGCAACAGATCAAAGAGTTAGCGTTTCAGCCCGCGCCGTTGTGGCCGAACCTTCCGGCGGCTTCAGCGTTCAGGGCGCCTGAGCATTTGAAAAAGTGGCCGCGTTTGCATGTCCGAGTCGAATTTCACAGCCCGGTAGCCGGGCCGATAGCGATTGGACTCGGCCGGCATTGCGGGCTCGGGGTGTTCGCGGGAGTTCGGTGATGAGACAAGTGTTTTTGCCAAGAGAGTACGGACAGCGGGGCACTAACGCTCGCGCCCCGATCCGCCGATACACTGGCTGACCAGCCCAAGTTCTTCGTCAGGAGGCCCTCCATTCGCGCCACCTATCTCGTTTGCTACGACATCGCCGACGATAAACGCCTGCGCCGGGTCTTTCAGACCTGCCGGAAGTTTGGCGACCACATTCAGTACTCGGTATTCGAGTGCCAGTTGACGCCGGCCGACCTCGCGACGTTTAGGGCGGCGCTCGACGGGATCATCCATCACACCGAAGACCAGGTGCTGTTTGTGCATCTAGGCCCCTCCGCCGGCCGCGGCGACCGTTTGATCACGGCGCTCGGCATGCCCTATACCAATATCGACTCTCCCTGCATCGTCATCTAGGATTCCCGATGGCCACCGTTCCCACCTCAATTCAAACACGACCCGATCTGCCGGACTATCTGCCGGCGCGGATGGTCAACGAATTCGTGTACTGCCCGCGGTTGTTTCACCTCGAATACGTCCAGGGGCAGTTTGCCGATAAC
>VFZQ01001073.1 GCA_016871135.1 Acidobacteriota bacterium
GATGCCCGCGTCACACCCATCTCGACGTTCTTGCTGGTCAAGTACACCGCGACCTTGTCTTTCGTCGCGCCGCCGAGCAGTTTATACACCGGCTGATTCGCCGCCTTGCCCGCGAGATCCCACAGGGCCAAGTCGATACCGCTGATCGCCTGAATCGCAACGCCTTTGCGGCCGTAGAACAGCGACGATTGATACATCTGCTCCCACAACAGCTCAATGTTCGACGGATCGGCTCTCAGAAGCAGATCCTTCAAGTGCGTCTCGATCACATGTACCGCGGCCGATCCACCGCCGCCGAGGCCGTAACCAGTCAGCCCGCCGGTCGTCTTGATTTCGACGAGTATCGATCCCGCCAGTTGCGAAAACGGCCCAAACCACCGCGTTCGCGCCGGGTCGTGATCGTCCCTGAACTTCGCCGTGCCGAACCGCGCCGTGGGCAGCAGCGGCATCACCCACGCGCGAACGGAATCGATACGCTGCATTCCTTGCGCGACGAGCGGCATCGCCAAAAACATGCGCCGGTTCAACGCGATACTCCTTCCCACAAAATCTTCAGCGCGCGCTTGCCCGCGTCGTCGAGCTTGAACTTTGTCGCCACAGCCCCGACGTCGCCGTTGCGAGGCCCCCGCACCACGTGATTCGAAAATACGCCGCGTAGCACGAGCAGGTACTTCAAGCCTTCAATGCCATATTGCTCGAACTCCGGCACGAACACTGCGGCCTTCGCGAATGCCGCCGCCGCTTCGCGTTCTTTGTTCTTCTGCCATAGATCGAACGCACGCGCGTACAGATCGGCGGGCCCGGCTGCGGGCATCGAGCCGCTGGCGCCGCGTACCAACTCATCGATCATTGTTTTTCCATGGGCACCTGTAAACACGCCAAGCTGGGGCGCCTTGGCCTGAAACTCCGAGATGCGCGGC
Source organism: Acidobacteriota bacterium (assembly GCA_016871135.1). Classification (GTDB taxonomy): domain Bacteria; phylum Acidobacteriota; class Terriglobia; order Bryobacterales; family Bryobacteraceae. The sequence goes on from VFZQ01001073.1 coordinate 921, forward strand.
AATGTTACGCCCGCCTCGTCTTTCACAAACCGCACCGCCGGTACTTCGCGATTCAGCGCGATGACGTCGTCGACGGAGATCTTTCCGACGGCCTGCAAGAAAATCGGCAGTTTCGACGCCGCCGCAATCTTCGTGAAAAACTCGCGCAGTCCAACGCCGTTCGGCGGCAGCGAAATCAACGCATGCGCGCCATTCTCTTCGGCGTGCCGCGCCAGCCGCACCGAGAGGTCGACATCGTCCGTTTGCACGCCGACGACAGTTCGAATCGCCTTGCCGCGCGCGGCCTTCAGCAACGCCGCCGCGCCCGACATCCGCTCCTCCGGCGTCAACGACCAGAATTCGCTCGCCAGTTGAGGCCACGCCACACCGTGCGAGCCGATTCGCGCCAGAAACTCGATCTGCTTACCGAGTGTCGGCGCGTCGAAAGTTCCATCGGCATGAAAAGGCGTCTGCGCAATCGGATAAATCCCGCGAAACGCGGGCGCGCCCTTCGCCGCCAACAGCGGCGTAGCCAGCAATGCTCTTCGTGAAATGTTCATGGTATGAGGAAGCGCCCGCCCGCAAGCATCGCCGCGATCCACTCCGCGCGCGGCACACCGCGATCAACCAACGCCTTCGATTCCTTTGCCACATCGTACTCTACTCGGCGTATTGCTGGGGTGCCGTCGTCGATCAGGAGGTACGACGCTCGCGGATCGCCGTCATAGGAAAGACTAACGCTGCCGGTGTTGACGACGCCGCCTCGGACGAACGGCTTGTGGATGTGAC
>VFZQ01001074.1 GCA_016871135.1 Acidobacteriota bacterium
TGATCGCACAGATTATCAGCGGAAACTTCGTTGGCGTCGTGCGCGATTCGTCGCAAGCGGCGGTTGCTGGCGCGGCGGTTGCCGTTCGTAACGACTCGACCAACTTCGAGTACAAGGCCATTTCGGCGGAGTCGGGCGACTTCGTTGTGCCGAACCTTCCTCCGGGCACCTACACGATCACCGTCGAACACGCCGGTTTCAAGTAGGCGATCGCCAGGAGTGTCGCGCTCCCGCCGAACCGTTCGGTGCGCGTGGATATGACGCTCGAACCGGGCGCCGTCGCGCAGTCGGTCGAGGTGCGAGCCACGGCGCCGGTTGTGAATTCGGAGAATGCGACGATCGGCAACATTCTCGACAGCAAGACGATCGTGACGCTGCCGCTCAACGGCCGCACGCTCGACCGATTGATTCGCATCTCGGCGGGTGTCACCACCGACAGCGCGTCAAATCCGCGCGTGGCGGGCAGCGGCTATTGGGGCGGCGTGCAATTCAACGTCGACGGCGTGAACTTCAATGACTTTGGAAACGGCGGCGCTGCGTATTCGTTCGCCTCGGGACTATCAACCGTGCCGAGTGTCGACACGGTCGCCGAATTCAAGATCGACTCGAACAACGCCAAGGCGGAGTTCGAGGGCTCGACGAGCGTGACGATCGTGACGAAGTCGGGTTCGAACGAGTTTCACGGCGCGGCCTACGAGTTTAACCGCAACCGCGCCTACGCGGCGCGCAACGGCCGCGCGACGGGTCAGCCGAAGCCGCCGCTGAACCGCAACGATTTCGGCGCGACCATGGGCGGGCGGGTCGTCAAGGACAAGACCTTTTTCTTCGCCGGATACGAAGGACTGCGCGAGCGCAGTTCGACAACGCGAACGGCGTCGCTGGCCACGGCGGCGATGCAGCAGGGCAATTTCGCGGGGCTTCCGGTGGCGCTCGATCCGCTCGGGCGAACTCCGTTCCCGAACAATCAAGTGCCCAGCGGCCGCATCGATTCGCGCGCCAAGACATTAATTGACCGGCTGCCGCTACCGAACCGGCCGGGCATCGGGCCGGCCGATACATTGAGCAACTACATCGCCGCGGTGGGCAACATTTACGACGTCAACCGCATCATGACGCGCGTCGATCACCGCTTCGGCTCCAACGATTCCTTGTTCGCGAGCATCAACTATTCCAAGGGCAGTCCGTATTTTGTGAGCCGAACCGCAATCTCAACGATGGGTAACGGCGGCGATTTCGGCTACTGGACGCGCAGCGGACAGCTCACGTATAACCACAACTTCACCGTTCGGACGTTGAATGAGGCGCGCGTGGCGTGGTTCTATCACGGCTCGACGCGGCAGGGTCAGAATTTGACGTTCGATCCAAAAACGCTGTTCCCGGACGTCTTCGGCGGATACACATACGTCGGCTTGCCGACGGTGAACATTACGAGCCATCAGACAATCGGCGACTACGGCGGCGGCGACCGCTCCGGCCAGTTCACCGCGCAGTACATCAACAACGTCACGCACGTGCGCGGGAGGCACACGTTGAAGGCAGGTTTCGATTTCGCGCGCTATCGGAGCGTGACGAATCCGTTCTCGGGCGGATTCGGCAGCGGCCTGTTGCAAGAGGCGACCTTCGGCCGGTTCGATTTCGACGGGCGCTTCAGCAACTCGGCGACGGGCGCGCCGCAACCGGTGCATTC
>VFZQ01001075.1 GCA_016871135.1 Acidobacteriota bacterium
TTCCCATCGGACCGAATTTGCGTGAGAGTGAGCAAAAGTTGGTCGGTGATATCGAGACCCGTGGGAACGCCGTCGTCGGATACGCCAATGAATAGGACTCCAGGCCGCCGCGTGTCGGCAAGATCATTGGCGAACGCGCAGATCGCCTGCGGGATTCTGTCGTCGCCCTTTCGATACGATTCTTTCCGCTCAACGGAGTGCGACTCGATGTCCAGCAGAAGCGCTTCGAGTTCGTCGTTGGTCATGGAGGGAACTTCTATTCTAACGGCAACGGCCGCGCTGGTTGGCGCGGCCGTTGATTGATTGGGTTGAATTGCCGCTTAGAAAATGAAGCGCGCAACCAACGTAATGACGCGCGAGTTGGTGTCGGTGTCCTGGTAGAAGCCGAACGTCTGTGGGGCGGCCAGCGAAGCGCCGGGACGAGAGAACGACGTGTTGTTGAACAGGTTGCCGAACTGGCTCTGTAGTTGGAAACGATACCGCTCGGTGAACATGAACTCTTTCTGCAGCGTCATGTCATATTGAGTGGTGCCGTTGACACGGATGACATTTCGGCCAAGGTTGCCGAAGTTACCGAGCAGCGGTTGCGTCAGGTTGGAGTTCGCCACCTTTTGGATGGCCGCCGGAACCGTGCCAGGGTTGGGCTCGAACTTCAGATTCAGCGCTCCGCTGATGTTCGGTCGAACCGCACCGTTACCGCCGAGAAGAATCGGATCAGGCAGCGCCATGCGGGCGCCGGACACGATGTTCAGCGGGAAGCCCGATTGAAGCTGGAAGATGCCGCTCAAGTTCCAACCGCCGGCCACGTGGCGGACCGCCGCATGGGAGCCTGCGAACTTCGGCAAGTCGTAGCTATGCGTGACTACAAAGCGCTGGGGCACGTCGAACGCCGATACACCGCGGTTGTTGCGGTTGTCGTTCGGATTCTGCTGGGCTGGCGTGTCGGTGGCGAGAACGCCAAGCACATCGGAAACGTCGTCGATCGATTTCGAAACGGTATACGACGTCGTAAATCCGAAGCCGGAACGGAACGTTCGGTTGAATTTGGCCTGAAACGAATGGAAGTTCGAGTTCGCCGACGATTCGTTAAGGGTGATGGTGGTAAAGCGCGGATCGATACGATTGGTCTGCAAAGTAGGCGGGGCGTTTAGCCCGGCGTTTATCGCGCGGAACTCGGCGATGCGTGCGGTCTCGTCGGCTAGCGATGTGGCCGGAGTTAGCACGCCAGGCCGGACGAGATTGATCGGACGTGCACGCTGCAGGAAGTTACCCTTCGTGCCGACGTAGCCGATGCTGCCAATGAAGCCATTGCCCATTTGGCGTTCCGCTGTGAGGTTCCAGGATTGCACTTGGGGGTTGGCCATCGCGTAATCGACCGGGGCCAACGAACCGAAGTTGCGGACCGTGGTTCCAAAGTTGCCGACGGTCGCGCGTCCTGTCTGTTGGAAGGGGCTCGCTCCGCTGAGCAACCCGGCGAGATTATTGGCGCCGCTGAAATCGGTCGTCGAGAAGTTGTACATGAACGGCGGAGAGAAGCGGAGGTTGGTAATCGGATTCAAGAAGATGAAATCGTAGGCGATTCCGTACCCGCCGCGAACGCTCATCTTGCCGCCATTCGGATTCCAGGCAAAGCCGAAGCGGGGGCCCCAATTGGCGTTGCGGTTGAATGCGGTCGGCGTGACTTCG
>VFZQ01001076.1 GCA_016871135.1 Acidobacteriota bacterium
TTCACCTTTAAGGCCGGGCTGGTCGAGGGCAACGTCATCGACGTCAAGTCGATCGGCGAACTGGCGACGATGCCTTCCAAGGAAGAGATCTTCGCGAAGCTGCTGTACGTCATCAACGCTCCGGCTCAACGCCTCGTCACCGCGATGAATGGCGCCGGCCGCAACCTGGCCGTGGTCGTTGACCAAGGCGTCAAAGAGAACAAGTTCCAGGCCTAACCCGCCTAACGATTTTAAGAATTCACAGGAGTGACCACTACCATGGCCGATATCAACGCGATTGCTGATCAGATTCAAGGGCTGACGCTGCTCGAAGCGTCGCAGCTCGTCAAGTTGCTCGAGGAGAAGTTGGGTGTTTCCGCCGCGGCTGCCGCCGTTGCCGTTGCCCCGGCTGGTGGCGGCGGAGCCGCTGCCGCTCCGGCTGCCGAAGAGAAGACCGAATTCACGGTTGTTCTCACCGCCGCCGGCGCCAACAAGATCAACGTCATCAAGGTTGTCCGCGAAATCACGAGCCTGGGCTTGAAGGAAGCCAAGGACCTCGTCGACGGCGCGCCCAAGCCGATCAAGGAAGGCGTGTCCAAGGACGAAGCCGAAGCGATGAAGAAGAAGTTCACCGAGGCGGGCGCTACCGTCGAAGTGAAGTAGTTTGCACCCGCAAACACCTTCCCATTTTATATTCGCCGGGCTGCCCGCGGTACACGCCGCGGGCAGCCTCTCCCTATTTTCGGAAACCTATCCCGTTTGACGGGCCCTTCAAGTTTCTGTTACGATGACGTTTAGCCGGAGCCGGACCGGATTCGCCCAGTGATCTCTTCGCCACTCTATCCTCAGAGGGGGCTTGTCGCCGCCCTTTTTGGGGTTCCTCTCTTTTCGTCCCTCGATCACACTACACGTGTCTCCGCTCGTCGCTCAAGTTCTCAAGCCAACTTTCACGCGCCTTTTCCGCATAGCTTCGCAACCTGTGCGCTTCCGTTTTGACGCGCCATCTCTTTGGGGTTCATCCCGCGGTCATGCCCCTGGCCGCTTTCGCACCTAGGAGTCGTTAATGAGTAGCCCTGCCACTAGCTCCGTTCGCCAACGCCTGGACTTTTCCAAGATCAAGACCTCCGTTCCGATCCCGAACCTGATCGAAGTTCAGAAGCAAAGCTACGAGCGCTTTCTGCAAATGGACAACCTCCCGCAGGAGCGCGACGACGCCGGTCTTCAGTCCGTCTTTACCTCCGTCTTTCCGATCACCGATTTTCGCGGCCTCGCGCAGCTCGACTTCGTCGACTACTCGATCGGCTACTGGGAATGTAAGTGCGGCAACCTGAAGGGCCTGCACAATCTCCGTTCGACCTGCCGCCATTGCGGCGCGATGATCAAGACCGATCCGTTCCACCCCGGCGACATCCTTTGCGGCAAGTGCGGCACGTTCAATAAGAACGTCGTTACCTTCTGCAACCGCTGCGGCGACCCTGTCGGACTGCAACTCAAGTACGATGTGCCCGAGTGCGAAGAACGCGGCATGACCTACGCGGCTCCACTCAAGGTCACTATCCGCCTCACCGTTTTCGACAAAGACCCCGACACCGGCACGAAGACCGTCCGCGACATCAAAGAGCAGGAAGTCTTCTTCGGCGAAATTCCGCTGATGACCCAAAACGGTACGTTTATCATTAACGGCACCGAACGCGTC
>VFZQ01001077.1 GCA_016871135.1 Acidobacteriota bacterium
CAAGGTGGAAGCCGGAAGCGTTAAAGTGGTTCGCCGGTTTGTAGGGGAAACGGCCATGGCTTCAGCTTAGCATGGGTGCATCAAAGTGCATCAACACCGGCTACGACACGTGAGCGGTTTACGCGAAAAGGTCCGCCACAACCTTGCCCTTTACGAGTTCGCGAGGCTGGTTGAGGTGATTGCGGATTTCCATATCGGGATCGATGCCGAGGGCGTAGTAGATGGTGGCGAGGAGGTCGTTTGGGTGCACCGGCTTTTCCTTGGGCGACGAGGCGGTGGCGTCCGATTCGCCGTATTGCACGCCGCGGCCGATGCCGGCGCCGGCGACGACGGCGCTGTAGCAGTAGGGCCAGTGATCGCGGCCGTCGGGCGAGTTGGAATTGCCCGAGGTCGAGACACCCATGCGCGGGCTGCGGCCGAATTCGCCGATCGCGACGACCATCGTTTCTTTTAGTAGGCCGCGTTGATCCATGTCCTCTAAGAGCGCGGACAAAGAGCGATCCAGTTTGGGACAGTGGAGATTTTTCAACGGGCCGAAGTTCGCGGCATGGGTATCCCACGCTGTCTTTTCGGGATCGCCGTTGGCGACGCTGGGCCAGTTGACCTGCACGAATTTTGTGCCGGCCTCGATGAGGCGGCGGGCCATCAGCACGCTTTGGCCGAACGTGTGCTGGCCGTAGCGCTCGCGCATCTTGTCGGTCTCTTTGTTGAGATCCATGGCGTCGCGGGCCTTGCCGCTCAATACCAAGTCGTAGGCCTTGCCGTAGTATTCATCGACGGCGGCTTTGTTGAGCGCCTTCTCCAACTCGGGCATCGAACCGTTAATGCCCTTGAGCAGTTCGAAGCGGTCGCGGAGGCGATCGGGCGGAATCTCCTTGCGCAGCGCGAGGTCTTCGAGTTTAATGGCTTCGGCGGGGTCCTGATAGAGACGATAGGGATCGTAGGCTTTACCGAGAAATCCGGCGGCGCCGCCTTTGCCAATGATGCCCGATTCCTGCAGCGGGCGCGGCAGTTCGACGAAGGGCAGCATGGCATCCTTCATCGGCTTCAGTTTCGAGATGTGTGAGCCGGCGGTTGGGAAGTCGGCGGGAGTCGGCGGTTCGAGTTGGCCGGAGGGCGAGACTTTGTCGGGCGGGTAACCCGTGAGCATTTGGTAGATCGCCGCGGTGTGGTTGAACAGGCCGTTCGGCGTGTAGCTCATCGAACGGATGAGCGTCACTTTGTCGAGCGTGTTGGCCATCATCGGCATGTGCTCACCGATGAACGTGCCGGGGATCTTGGTCTTGATCGGCTTGAATTCGCCGCGGATGTTCGAGGGCGCTTCGGGCTTGGGATCCCAGATGTCGATGTGCGACGGGCCGCCCTGCAGGAAGATCATCACGACGTTCTTTGCGTTGCCCCAACCGCGCGCGCCCTTGTACCTTTCGAGCACCGCGGGGTTGGCGTTGGCGGCCTTCTGCGAGGCGAGGAAACCGGGCAGATGCAGGCCCGCGAGTCCGAGCGAACCGATGCGCATCAGTTCGCGGCGCGTGGGTCCTTCACAGGTCTGAGCGGGATGGCCGGGGAGGTTGAACATGGATGATGCTCCTTGTTAGTAACTGTACAGGAAACCTTTGCTGTTGAGAAGGGCCCAGAGTAGGTCCTGCGCCCGCTGGGTCTTCGGTCCACCACTGAG
>VFZQ01001078.1 GCA_016871135.1 Acidobacteriota bacterium
GCCGAGGCTCGGGAATCCCGTGAATGGCTGCCCGGCGTGGTAATAGAAATTGGCTTGTGCGTGCTCCATGAACTTCACCGTCATGGAACGGATGACGGCGATGTCGTCGACAATTTCGCCCATGCGCGGAAAGAGATCGCTCACAGGAATGCCACTCTTGCCGTACCGTTTGAAGGCCCATGGACTCGGCATGATGTTGCCGTTCTGGTTAAACATCGTGCGTTCGATGGGGAAGGGCATTGGCTTGCCGGCGTCTATATCGAGGCGCGGTTTGGGATCGAAAGAGTCGATGTGCGAAACACCGCCGGACATGAAGGCGAAGATGACCGCGTCGGCCTTCGGCGCATGATGGGGGGCGGCGTTCAGCAATCCTTCGAGAGCGAGAAGTCCGAAGCCGGTCGACTTGCGTGCGAGAAAATCTCGTCGGGTCATTGGATGTAGATGAATTCCTTGAGATTGAGTAGCGATTGCGCAACGTCTCGCCAAACCTTCACGTCGTCCCGCGAGACCTTGTGTTCGGCGGCGATCTCATCGGCGAGTAGATTTGCTTGGGTGATCTCGGCTGGCGTTGGCGCGCGGTAAAAGGCTGCCTGAAACAGTTGCGGTATGCGATCGTCCACCGGCAGTTTTACGATGTTCGCGGCCCAGTGTTCACACTGTTGGATCACGAATGGGCTGTTCAGCATCGCGAGCGACTGCGCTGGCACATTGGTCATGTCGCGCTCGCCGCGTGTTGACGCGGGGATCGGGAAGTCGAAGACTTCGAGGAAGGGATTCGTCGCGTTGCGCCGGACCTCAAGGTAGACGCTTCGGCGGCCTTTGCCGTCGAGCGGACCCTTCGGCCGGTCGCCCTTGGTCGAGCCGGTATCGTGCGTGTAATAAACGTCGACGCTGGGGCCGTACATTTCATCGCGCAATTGGCCGGAGAGACTTAGGATTGTGTCGCGAATCGCTTCGGCTTCGAGCCGTTTGACGGGCATGTGTTGGAGGAACCGGTTTGCGGGATCCTTTGACAACGCCTCGGCGCTGGGCTGCGAACTGCGTTGATAGGCGTCGGTGAGCACGAGCTTTCGAATCGTCTTCTTGATCGAGTAACCGTCGCTGATCAGTTCGCGGGCCAGTGTGTCGAGCAGATCGGCGTGCGAAGGCCGGTCGCCGAGCAGTCCGAAGTTGTCGACCGTGGCGACGATACCCTTGCCGAACAACTTGGACCAGATGCGATTGACGAAGACGCGTGCGGTCAAAGGGTTTGAATCGGCGACGATGGCGTTGGCGAGATCGAGCCGCGCCGACTTTGCGTCAGCGAACGCCGGACCGTTGAGCGCGGAAAGAAATCGATGAGGGACCGGATCGCCGGGTGACTTGATGTTGCCGCGCACCAGCAGCGGTTGCGGCGGTCCGGCCTCTTCGACGACGCCGGGCGCGCGGCGGAGGGCGGGTAGTTCCGCTTCGAGCCGCGCGTACTCGGCGCGCAACTCGCTCTGGCCCGGTTGCATCAAGGCGGAGAGCCACACGGCTTGCTCGTTCGAGAGTGTGTTGCTGCGCCATGCTTCGATCGCGGAGTCGACGTATGCGGCGTTACGGAATGCCGCGGTGTCCTTCACTTCATCGGCGGGCGGCGTTTTGGTGTTGTGAAACGCAACGGCTTGTACGCCGAACCAGGACCGGCC
>VFZQ01001079.1 GCA_016871135.1 Acidobacteriota bacterium
GAGGCGGCGCGTTAATGCAGTGCCCGAAGTGCAAGTCCGAGATGCCTGTGGGCGGCGAAAACTGCGCGAAGTGCGGCTGGGTGAGCGATGCGACGGTGACGTTGACGACGCCAAAGAGCGCGGTATCGGCGCCGTCATCAAGCATCACCGATGAAGGCCGCTTTCCTCCGGGGACGCTGCTGAATCAGCGCTATCGCGTGATCGACATGCTGGGCCAAGGCGGCATGGGCGAGGTGTATCGCGCGAACGATTTGATCCTTGGCCAACCCGTTGCGCTGAAGTTCCTGCCGGTTGAGATGGCGCGCGACGAGATGATTCTGGCGCGATTTCGTAACGAAGTTCGTACGGCGCGGCAGGTGTCGCATCCAAACGTCTGCCGTTGTTACGATTTAGGCGAGGTCGATGGAGCGCCGTACATTTCGATGGAGTATGTCGACGGCGAGGATTTGTCGACGTTGATCAAGCGTATTGGGCGGCTTCCGCAGGACAAGGGCGTTGAACTGGCGCGGCAGTTGTGCGCGGGCATTGCGGCGGCGCATGACAAGGGGGTGCTGCATCGCGATCTGAAGCCGTCGAACATTTTGATCAACAAGAAGGGTCAACTGTTGATCACCGACTTCGGGCTGGCAGGGTTGGCTGAGCATGTGCAATCGGACGTGCGCAGCGGCACGCCCGCGTATATGGCGCCCGAACAATTGTCCGGGCTGGAGGTTACGGCGAAGAGCGATATCTACTCGCTTGGGCTCGTCTTGTACGAAATCTTCACGGGCAAACGCGCCCACGATGCATCGACGCGCGCGGAGTTGATCAAGCTCAAAGAGGGCAATGCGGCGGAGAATTTGTCGAGCCTAGTGAAGGATCTCGACCCCGCGATTGAAAGGGCGATCGAGCGGTGTCTGCACACGGATCCGTCGCAGCGGCCCGCTTCTGCAATTGCGGTTTCCGCGGCGCTACCGGGCGGTGATCCGCTGGCGGCCGCGCTCGCGGCGGGCGAAACACCGACGCCCGAGATGGTAGCGGCGTCGGGGAGCAAGGATTCGATATCGCCCGGGCGGGCGGCGCTGTTTGTTGGCTTCGCACTGGCGGGTTGGGTGGCGCTGTCGTGGGCGAACGGGCATCTGTCGCTGCTCGACAAAATCCCGTTCGATCAGCCCGCGCCGGCGTTGGCGCAGAAGGCCAAAGAGGCGCTGGCAAAGTTGGGCTATGCGGGCAGGCCTGTCGACACGGCGTACGGGTTCACGCGCGACGATGCCTACATTCAGCGGTTGTCGACCGAGTTTCACGGCCGCGCATGGGATCATCTTTCGCACACGCGGCCGTCGCCGGTGTATTTTTGGTACCGGTCGTCGCCGTCAACGATGTCGCCCGTTTCGGACCGCCGCATGAATGTGAGTGAAAGCGATCCGCCGATGAGCGCGCAGGGCATGCGGCGGATCGTGCTCGACCCGGAGGGCAGGCTACGCTCTTTGCTGGTGATACCGATCGTCAACGGGCCTCCGGCGGAGAAACCTTTCGATTGGAACGTTGCGTTCGAATTGGCGGAGATCGATCCGTCAAAGTTCACGGCGTCAGAACCGGCGCAACTGCCGCTGGTAAGTTTCGATCAGCGCGCGTCCTGGAAGGGCCGGATATCCGAGATGATCCCGCACGACTTTCGTGTCGAGGCAGC
>VFZQ01001080.1 GCA_016871135.1 Acidobacteriota bacterium
GGTTGAGATGCCACGAGGCGATGCAGCGGTCGGTGGGCAGACCGCCGTGCAGCTTGCTGGTGGTCACGCCGTATTGATTCAGCACGTAACGCTCGACGACCGCGCCAAGCCGTTCGATGTTGAAGAAAGCGTTCTTCACCTGAAGCGGATCGAACGTCCATTCGATCATGTCGATGCCGCGCGAGAGGGCTTCTTCGCGTTGGGCAAGTTTCAAAGTGCGGCCGACGCCGGCGTTGCGATAATCGGCGACGACGCCCATCATGTTGCTGTGCAGATAGTGCGTGCCGTCGGTTTTGATGCCGGGAACGGCGATGAGAAAACCAACCATTCTCGATCCGTCGAAGGCGGCCATTGTCTGCCCGCCGACTTTGTTGGCGACGACGAACATGCGGACCGGCAGCAGTTCCAGATCTTCAAATCCCCAGATCTCTTTCTGCAACCGCACGGCTTCCCGCAGGTCTTCGGTCGCGGTGATGTTTCGAACTTCTATCACGCTCGTTTTGCCTCCTGCCATAGTTCTTCCAACTCGCCAATTGGTGTTCCTTCGACGACGCGGCCTTTTTCCTCCAGCCGTCGTTCGAGATGTTTGAAACGTTTCTTGAACTTTGTGTTTGTTCGGCGAAGAGCTTGCTCGGGATCGACCTTGTAGAAACGCGCGATGTTGACGAGGACGAAGAAGAGGTCGCCGATTTCGCCTTCGCGCTCGTCGGGGGTTGTCGCTGTCTTTAGCTCGTCCAGCTCTTCGTGGAGCTTGTCGATCACTTGCTCGACGCTATCCCAATCGAATCCGGCCTTGGCGGCGCGGCTTGAAATTTCTTTCGCTTCGAGGAGGGCAGGCAGCGCTTTGTTGATGCCCTCAAGAATGCCGTTTTTCGCCGGTTTCTCGGTTGCTTTTATGGAATCCCAGACGGTTTTTACGTCGTCGGCGGTTTCCGCGCTGGCGTCACCGAAGATGTGAGGGTGGCGGCGGATCAACTTTTCATTGATGGCGCGAAGCGAGTCTTCGATGCGGAACAGATCCTGCTCGGAGGCCATTTGGGCGTGAAAGACGGGCTGCAGGAGGAGATCGCCCAACTCCTCGCGCAAGGCGGGCCAATCGCGATCCTCGATCGCTTCCATAACTTCGTAGGTTTCTTCCAGCGTGTAGCGCTTGATGGTGTCGAAAGTTTGCTCGCGGTCCCACGGGCAACCATCCGGTGCGCGAAGCCGCGCCATCAGATCGACTAACCTTTGAAACTCCTCACCAGCAGGGGATAACGGCACGTCAGTGGGTATTTTTCTAAGGTAACACGGGCTACTATGGAAGTGTGATCTCACGCGTAGCGACACTGCTGGTTCTGTTTGCGGCCTTGCTGCCAGCAGCGCCAGTGGTCTCTTCGTCGATCTCGATTCGCCTGGCAGCGGCGGTTGTTTGCTGCTCCGATGAGTCGCGGGATGAACAAGAGGCCCCGCGGATTGCGCGGCCGTCGCGACGGCGGGCCGTGGACGATACGCGCGCGCCGGCGGTGCGGTTCGTTACTGTTGATCTAGCGTTTGCGTTGTTTCAGCGTCCTCCTCCGTTTGTAGTCGTTTAGGCTCGTTCGAGCTTGCTATTGCGGCACCTTCCTGGCTTTTTGTGGGAGCTATCGGTTGGGGAGGGTCCGCTCCGTTGAAAGTCATGCACGAGAT
>VFZQ01001081.1 GCA_016871135.1 Acidobacteriota bacterium
TTGGCAACTCGGCGAAACCGCACGCAAGTCGCTCCGCAAGATGCGGCGGAGGAAGCGCCTTATTCCTTCGTTCTGGAAACAGGCTTCTCTTTGGCCGGAGTGACGCTATATTATGCGGGACTCAATAATGCGGTGCGACATGCCGACGCGTTCGAGCGCCTCTCCGACCCGCTTCTTGCGCTCGGCGCCGCTCATGCCGCGGTAGGTCAGCGGCAATTCGACGTTTTCATATACGGTGAGATCGCCGATGAGATTGAAAGCCTGGAAGATAAAGCCGATTTCGCGGTTGCGGATGCGGGCGCGCTCGGCCATCTTGAGGCTCTGCACGGGCTTGCCGTTGAGCGTGTACGTGCCGCCGGTCGGGGAATCGAGCAGCCCGAGGATGGCGAGCAGCGTCGACTTGCCGCAGCCCGATGGCCCGGAAATCGAAACGTACTCGCCGCGTTTCAGGTTCAAGTGAATGCCCGCCAACGCGTGCGTCTCGACTTCGTCGGTCGTAAAGACCTTGGTCACTCCATCCATCGTGAGAAGAGCGTCGCTCATCGAAAATTCTCCTGGCTAGCGTTTGAGTTGAATGCGGTTCTGCGAATCGTACTGCGACATGTCAGGTAGAATCACGGTGTCGCCAACCGAGAGGCCCTCGACGATTTCGATATGGTTGACCGAGCCGCGGCCCAGCTTGACCGGCACGCGGATAGCCTCATTTGTTCCGGGCACGAGCTTGAATAAAGTGATGGTGCTGTTCGGCTGGCCGTACACGGGCCTGCCGACGTAGACGACATCGGCGATGCGTTCGAGGTCGACGTTGCCGTCGACGCTCAGATCAGGCCGTGCGCCCGGGGGCAGGGGGCCGTCGAGTTTGATATCAACCGTGACGGTACCATTGACGGCGGCGGGATCGATGCGGACGACGTGGCCGGGGATGATGCCGTTCCGGGTGTCGATGCTGGCCTGCTGGCCGTGCTGCACGTCTTTCATTTGCGTCTCGGCGATCTTCAATTCGGCCTTCAATTTCGTCGGCTGCGCGACTTTTGCAAGCACCGCGCCGGGCAACACCTTCTGGCCGACTTCGACGGCCATTTGCTGCAGGATGCCTTCCGCGCCAGCCCGAACTCTCAACTGGGCGACCTGCTGTTTCTTGAGGTCCCAAGCCGCGCGAAGCTTTTCGATATTCACAAGCTGGGCGGCCACCTGGGCCTCAATCGAGTCGCCGAAGATCTTGACGCGCTGGTCTTCGATCTTGCTGCGGCCGGCGAGTTCGTCGGCTTTTGCCTTGGTGAGTTTGTATTCGAGATCCGATTTCAGGCCGAGCTTAATCAGTGCTTCGTCGCGGTCGGCTTGGAGCTTGGCTTGTGTGTACTCGCTGGCGACGCGGGCTTGCGCGGAAACCTGATCGAGCCGCTGCGTTTCGAGCTTTACGCGCAGATCCTTGATCGTCGCTTCGGCCGCCTTCACTTGCCACTCGGCGTCGAATGCGGCGAGTTGCAGTTCCGGATTACTTAGTTCCAACAGAACCGTATCGGCTCGCACTGTAGCGCCGGCGCGGAGGTGAATCTTGTCGACGCGGCCCTCGCTGATCGCGGGGACTATAGTGGTCCCAGGAATTCAGACCAGGCAATAAGGTAAGATTTCGGCGGAGTCATTGACAAGGAGAAATCGATGACAGC
>VFZQ01001082.1 GCA_016871135.1 Acidobacteriota bacterium
GGACATAGACGGCGGTTGGCCATCGGCCGGCGAAAGCGCCCAGTTTGGCGAGGCCCATGCCGATGAACATCATGCTGAGAATGTCCCACCAGACTTTGGCGTAGAAAGTTTGCGAGGTCCAACCTTGAACGATGCCAACGCGGTGATTGTGCGCGGCGGAATACGGACCTTCGCGATAGATCTTGATTTCCTTCTCGAGCGCCTCTTTCGAGGGCAGCCAGTTATCGATGCGCCCGCGGTAGGTCGACTGATAGCCGTGATTGGCGGAGTCGAGCACGGCGTGTTCGGGAAACGATTTCGACTTATCGCGAGCTTCTTGAAGGTCGCGCACAGAAGAGAGGCCATGCACGGTCATGATCACGATGAGCGCCACGCCGAACGCTGTCAGCAATCGCCCGCGGAGCGAGCGCAGCGGATAGAGAAACAAGCCCATCAAAGCGTAGGGATAGAGAATGTCACCGTACCAGATCAGGTGCGCGTGGATGACGCCGAAGAGCATCAGCCAAAATGTGCGGCGATAGTAGATGTCGCCCGCCGTCGCGCCCTTGGCCTCCGCGCGCGAGGTGAGGTAGATAACTCCAGCGCCAAAACACAGCGAAAAGAGCGCGCGCATCTTGCCGCTCCAAAACACGTATTGCACCCACCAAAAAACGTAGTTGGCGCCGTCGGATCCGCCCCAGGCGCGCGGGTTCGACTCGGCAATCGCTGGCATGCCGAAGGTGCATATGTTTATCAGCAGGATGCCGAGGAGAGCGAATCCGCGAACAACGTCAAGGGACTCGATGCGCTCTTCGGCGGCCACGGGAAGCGGGAGCGCTTCGGGATTCTCGGACATCCCTCCTATAATGGAGGATTCCCGTCCGTTCCGCCGGGTGGGTTAATCAAGGAGTTAACATTGTCGCTCGAAAACGAGCTGCTCGCCCAGCGCTTTCGCCGTACTCATGAGTTGGAGGCGCTTGGACATCGTCCTTACGGAAGCCGCTTCGACTACACTCACACCGTTCCGCAGCTTTGGAAGGAGCACGGCGAAAAAAACGCCGAGGCTTTAGAAGCCACCAAAATCGCCGCGCGCGTCTGCGGCCGCATTCAGTCGATTCGCGGCAAGGGCAAGGCCGGCTTCATGCACATCGAACACTGCGGCGAAAAGCTGCAAGTGTATGTGAAGATCGACCTACTGAGCGAAGACGGCTTCAAGCTGTATCAACTCCTCGACATCGGCGATACGATCGGCGTCGAAGGTACGCTGTTCCGTACGCGGACAGGCGAGTTTTCAATTCAAGCCGCGAAGCTGACGTTCCTATCGAAGACGCTGCTGTCGATGCCGGAAAAGTTTCACGGGCTGGAAGACGTCGAGACGCGCGTACGGCAGAGATATCTGGATTTAATCGCGAACCTCGATGTGCGAAAAACCTTCGTCGCGCGCGCCAAGGTAGTGCAGTCGCTGCGCCGCCAGCTGGATGAGCGCGGTTTTATCGAAGTGGAAACGCCGATGATGCAGCCGCTCTACGGCGGCGCGGCGGCGCGGCCGTTCGTCACGCATCACAACACGCTCGATCTCGATTTGTACTTGCGCATCGCGCCTGAGTTGTACTTGAAGCGGCTGATCGTGGGCGGCATGGACCGCGTCTACGAAATCAACCGCAACTTCCGCAACGAAGGCATCTC
>VFZQ01001083.1 GCA_016871135.1 Acidobacteriota bacterium
GATTGCCGTTTCGGCTTCGATGGTCAGCTCGACGTTTGCGCCGGCGAACCATTCCTTTGCGTCGTTGCCTAAGGCTTCGACTTGCTGGAACTCCGCTTCCAAGGCGGCGAGTCTGGCGGCGGCGTCATTGGCAGCTTGTAATTCGGCGGCGGCTTTAGCGAGGGCCGCTTGCGCCGCGTCGCGATCGCGAGCGGCGGCGGAGGCTTTGCGGCAGGCTTCGAGGTTGGTGATGACCGATTCGTATTGTCGGTGCGCGGTGGCTTCGGCGGCGCGGGCGTCGGCGAGGCGTTGGCGGGTTTCGGCGATGGCTTGACCGCGTTCGGTGGCCTGTTGCAACGCGGCTTGCGATTGTTCGGCGAGCGCGGTTTCGGCGGCGAGTGTGGCGCGGAGGTTGGCGAGGCGGCTGCGGAGAACTTCGGCGGTTTGCCAGTCGAGCCGGATGCGTTCGACGTCGCGGTGCGCGGCTTCGCGGTCGGCTTCGCGGGTTTTCCAGGCGATGTTTGGCGAACCCTTGGGAGTGTAGTACTCCTTCCATCGGGCGTCGATGGCTTTGGCAATCGCCTGCGTGGCTGGTGATGTGATGGCCGCGCCGAGAGAGCGTTCGACGACCTCGCGGACTCCGGCGCTCCAAGCGGGGAGAGGGCCGGCGGCTTGAGTGGTCCAGAGGACTTGGAGCAGGCCGAAGCTATCGGCGCCCGCGAGGCCCTTGGCGGGTGCGGCGGCCCGAAACATTTCGAGGAGTTTTTGATTCGCGGCCACACCGTCGGCGACCGGACGAAAAACCGATTTCTCTTCGCGTTCGAGGCGGGCCATCGGCGAAGCGAGGAACTGTTTCTCGGCGCGGTATCGCTCGCTGCGATGGGTGAAGACGGCGCTGAGGTGCGGCGAGAGGCTGCGGCCCCAGGGCTGCATTTCGGATTTGGCGGCTTGGCCGGTGGTGGAGTGGGCGTCGAGAAGAAGGTGGCCGAGGGCTCGCACGATGGTCGATTTGCCGATGCCGTTGGGGCCGTGGAGGATGTTGATGCCGGGGGCGAAGTTGGGGAGTTCGATGCGGCGGTCGAAGCAGCGGAAGCCTTCGATGACAACGGATTCGAGGATCATGCGACGCCTGCCTGCGCGGCGATGGATTGGAGTTCGAGGAGGGCTTCGGCGGCGGTGGTGTCGCCGTTTTCGGCGGCTGCGCGGAGGCGGGAGGCGGCGAGTTGTACGGCGCCCGCCGGGAGCGTTTCAAACCAGGCGGCGTCATCGGCGGGGAGGAGATATTCGGAGTCCCTGGTGTAGTGCAGGAAGCGTTGGCCGATGTCGTCGATGTGGTTTAGGATCGGCGCTTCGGCGGCGTGCAGAAGGCCTTTCAGCCGGATTCGGACGAGCGATTCAGAAGGGAGGGTGAGGAGTTTCGAGCGCAGCACGTCGAGTTCGCCAGTGTGGCGGATCTCCTCGTCGATCGACTCCCAGCGCAGGCGGCCGGTGGGGATGCGTTCGATGGCATTCGTTTCGCCGATGGTGACGCGGAGAACGTTGCCGGAGTCGCGCTCGCCGAACTTGGTGGTTTCGTGGGTGCCGGAGTAGGCCATGGCGGCATCGTTGTAGACCGCCGTGGAGTGCCAGTGGCCGAGGGCCAGGTAGTGGATGCCCTGGCGCTTGTGGGCGGCG
>VFZQ01001084.1 GCA_016871135.1 Acidobacteriota bacterium
TGATCGAACTGCCATTTTTCGGCGGCCTCTCGATCGAAGAAACCGCCGAAGTACTAAATTGTTCGCCACGCACGGTGAAGAGGGAATGGACCTTCGCCCGCGCATGGCTCCGCGAAGAGTTGGGCCTGCCGCCGGAATCCGTCACCGGTGTTTAGCGCACAGGCCGAGCCATGTACGAGTTCCTTGTCAGAAACTCGCACCTCCGAGACGCGCGGTACCGCCCAAGTTTCTGGCGCTATCGGCCGCGGCCTGCCCCGCGGGTAGCGGCTCAGAATCGGAAGTAGATAAAATCCGACGGTCGCAGATCGAGAGCTGTCTCGCGCATCAGCAGCAGGCAGAAGAAGAAAATCAGCGCCGCGGCGACCGCGTGGCGCAGGCCGATCAAGCGATTCTCCAAGTACCGTTCGGCCGCCGGCAGCCGAAGTACCGCGAACGCGAGCACTGCAACGAAAACTTGTTGCCACGCGCCTCCAGGCGAATCGGCCAGCGGCGCGCCACCCGCACCGGCGAGGGCCTGCCAGTAGGTCCACGCAGCTTGGGGCGTCTCGGCGCGGAAGGGTACCCACGCGATTAGCACCGCCAATAGCGTAAGCGCGCGGGCAGCAAACGGCGACAGGCTTCGCTTCGAAGCGTGGAACCAGTGGTTGACCAACAAGTAGCAACCGTGCAACGCGCCCCAAATCGCGAAGTTCCATCCGGCGCCGTGCCAGATGCCCCCGGCGAGCATCGTCAGGAAGACATTTCGCATCCATGTCGCGCGGACACGGTTCCCTGGCAGCCGGAACATCAAATAGTCGCGCAGAAAGTTGGAAAGCGTGATGTGCCATCGGCGCCAGAAATCGACGATGCTATCGGCCTGATACGGAGCGTCGAAGTTTCGGGGGAAGCGGATATTGAACAGCAGCGCGAGCCCATTGGCCATGTCGCAATAGCCGGAGAAATCGAAGTAGAGCTGTAAGGCGTAGGTGATCAGTCCGATCCACGCGTCGGCGAGATCGCCGGGCCCGTTGGGGCCGAACGCCGAATTGGCCCACGGTGCCAGGGTGTCGGCGATCGCAACTTTCTTGAACAGCCCGATCGTGAAATGCACAATACCACTTGCGAAGTTCGATTCGTTCCAGCGCGAAGTCGCCTTGGCGGCGAACTGATCCAGCATGTTACGGTGATGCAGAATCGGTCCAGCGATGCTGTGCGGAAAGAACGAGACGAACAGCGCGTAAGTCGCCGGCGTCAGTTGACTGACCTCCCGTTCCGCGGCGTCGGCCAGAAAAGCGATTTGCGTGAAAGTGAAGAACGAAATGCCAAACGGAAGCAAGAACCCGGAGTACTTGTAGAAAGCCAGCAGCGCCAGGTTTGCGGCGACGCCCAGGCCGAGCAGCCTGCGAGATCCGGTCTCCAGAATTCGGCGGCCGATGAGGTAGTTGAAGGTGATCGAGCCTGCGAGAACAAACACATGCGGC
The DNA here is from genome assembly GCA_016871135.1 of Acidobacteriota bacterium. Lineage (GTDB taxonomy): Bacteria > Acidobacteriota > Terriglobia > Bryobacterales > Bryobacteraceae. The sequence continues at coordinate 1,461 of VFZQ01001084.1, forward strand.
CAGTAGCGCGCTGCATAAAATACAAACGAAGCCGCGAGGAGAAAATACAGCGCCCATCGTGATCGGCCCTTTGCCGCCAGCCACCAATAGCCGAGCAGTACGATGGGCAGAAACAGGCCGAGAAATTCGAAACTATGAAATCTCATTGCCGCTTCAGCTCTCCGAGCCAATCTGTCAATACCTTGCCAT
>VFZQ01001085.1 GCA_016871135.1 Acidobacteriota bacterium
CCGCGAAGCGAACGTCGTGCAGATGTCGCTCAACCGTAATCAGCTCAAACCTCAGATCAACCTGGTCGGCGCCTACGTCAACAGCGGCCTCGCTGGATCCGTGAGCGCAGCCGACAATCCGTTCACCTCCTCAAACGCGGTGCTTTATCAGCGCGTCAATCAACTGAGCGGCGCCAGCGGCCTGGCGCCGCTTGCGCCACCCAGCTTCGGCGGCATCCCCAGTTTTCTGGTCGGTGGCTACGGCTCCGCGCTTGCCAGCCTTTTCGGCGGACGGTTCCCATCCGCGCAAGTCGGCTTGCAGATCGATCTCAACCTGCGCAACCAGACCGCCGAAGCGCAACTGGCGCAAACGGCGATCGCCGAGAAGCGTCTGAATCTGGAGAAGACGCGTGTTGAGCAAATCATCGACGCCCAGATCCGCAACGCGCTGCAGAGCCTGGAAGCCTCCCGCAGCCGCATCGCCGCCGCCGAAGCCTCCGCCAAAGCCGCGCAGGAGAAACTCGACAGCGAGATCCGCCTCTTTCAAACGGGTGAATCTACGAACTTCTTCGTACTTACGCGCCAGAACGAACTGCTTGAGTCGCGCCGCCGCGCCGTCGTCGCCCAATTGGAGTACAACAAAGCTATCGCGCGCCTCGGCCAAGCCAAGGGCGAAACGCTTTCGGCTTATCAAATCACGCTGAAGTGACTTCGACCAGCAACTCTTCGCCGCCGAGGTTCAGCTTCACGCCGCCCTCCAACGCCGATGTTGCTTCCAGCGACACCGCCAGCAGTTCGTTGCGCAGATACTCCGCATGCGCCGCCAGCGCCGCCTCCGTCGCCGCCGAACCCTTGTAGCGAACATTGATGCGTTGCGAAATATCCAGGTCCATCGCCTTGCGCTGATCCTGCACCAGCCGGTTGAAGTCGCGCGCTACGCCTTCGCTGATCAACTCCGGCGTGAGCTTGGTTTCGATCGCCGCGAAGGTGCCGCCTTCGGCCGTCGAGACGATCGACTCGTGCTCGTACTTCACGACGATCTCGTCGTTTGCGATCTCGATCTCGTTCGAAGTCACGCCGCCGCCCTGCAACACAACCGCCGGATCCATCGCCTCCAGATCCGCCGCGATCGCCTTCAGAAACTTGCCCGCTCGCGCGCCGAGCTTCTTCGCATCCGGAGCGAGCTTCACCTTCACCAGCGAGCGCTCGTCGTCGATCAACTCCATCCGCTTGATGTTGGCCTCTTCCAGAATTTGTGAGGCGTAGTTTTCATCCGATAGCACCGCGCGCTCTTCGGCATTGCGAGGCCGAACGTGCAACACGCCCAGCGGTTGCCGGATCTTCGCCTTGCCGGTCGTCCGCGCGTTCAACGCCAGGTTCTTGATGCGTACAACGGTGTCGATCGCCGTTTCCAGTTTCGCGTCGATCCACGCCTCGTTCACTTGCGGATACCGCGTCAGATGAATCGATTCGGGCGCCGCCGGATCCACGCTACACACCAGGTTCTGGTACATGTCTTCGGTAAGGAAGGGAAGCACCGGCGCCATCACCTTGATCACCGTCAACAGCACGTGATAGAGGGTTGCGAACGCCGTCGTATCGCTCTCCCAAAAGCGCCGCCGCGAGCGCCGCAGATACCAGTTCGAGAACTCCTCGCTGAACTCCTGG
>VFZQ01001086.1 GCA_016871135.1 Acidobacteriota bacterium
TACGGCGCGACGGTGGGCGGCCCGATTTGGATCCCGAAAGTCTACGACGGCCGCAACCGCCTGTTCTTCTTCTGGGGTTTTGAAAAAATCCGCGATGCGCTGCCCCGGCCCGACCGCACTACGGTGCCCACTCCGGCACAGCGCAACGGTGACTTCTCGGCGCTCCAGCCGCTAGGCATTCAGATCTTCGATCCAGCGACGGGCGTCCGGCAGGGCGAACGCGTTTTGCGGACCGCATTTCCGAACAACACGATTCCCGCGTCGCGCATCAGCGCCATTGCGCGAAACTACATGCAGTTTTACCCGGCGCCGAACATCGTGGGCGGCGCCAATGGACAGAACAACCTCTTCATCGGCCAGGCCGGCGAGCGCAATGCCTTCCATAACGTGCTCGGCCGCATGGACATCAACATCTCCGACCGCCACAAGCTGTTCTTCTCGACGCGCAACAACGAGCGCGCCGGAGCGGGCATCAACGCCCTCGGATATCAGGTGGGCCAAAATCCAGCCGGCGGCCGCCGTTTCAAACGCGAAAATTGGGGCATGACGCTCGATGACGTCTTCACTGTCAATCCCACGACCGTTGTGAACAATCGGCTGAACTGGACCCGATTCGTCGAGGGCAACGTCAATCTCTTTCCCGACTTCAATCTCGGTCAACTCGGTTTGCCGGGTTATCTCGCCACGGCGGCGCGCCAGTCGACGCTACCTCGTATTCAGGTCGGCGCTTATGCCGGGGTTGGGACCGAAGCGGCGCAGGAAGACGTTTACGATATCTTCCAGTGGTTCTCGTCGGTGACCAAGATTGCGGGCACACACACGCTTAAGTTCGGCGCCGACCTGCGCTATTCGCGCGAGAGCGGCTATAACTTCCTCGATTCGGCCGGACGGTATGTCTTCGGCACCGAGTGGACGCGAGGGCCACTCGACAATGCCGCCGGCGCGCCCATCGGGCAGGATCTTGCCGCGCTTTTGCTCGGGCTGCCGACCGGCGGCCAGTTCGATCTTAACGCGCACCGCACCGTGGATGCTCCTTATTGGGCGGTATTCCTGCAGGATGACTGGCGTGTCCGCCGCGACCTCACGCTGAATTTGGGCATCCGCGCCGAGCGCGACGTGCCGCCCACCGAGCGGTTCAATCGCGTGGTGAACGGATTCGATTTCACCACCGCGAATCCGATTCAGGCGCGCGCCGCCGCTGCGTACGACCGCAACCCGATTCCGGAGATTCCGGCGGGCCAGTTCCGCGCTCCCGGCGGATTGCTATTCGCCAATTCCTCGCGCCGCAAGATCTTCGATACCAAGCCCGTCTACTTCAGTCCGCGTTTCGGGTTTTCGTGGAACCCGGCCATGCTCGGCAGCAAAACCGTGGTGCGCGGTGGCGTCGGCGTGTTCCTATCGAGCTATGGCGTGCCTAATCCGCAACAGCCCGGTTTCAGCCAGGAGACGGTGCTCGTACCGACTCTCGACGGCTTTCTCACGCCCGCCGCGACCTTCGCCAATCCGTTTCCAAACGGCTTCGATCAGCCGCCTGGGTCGAGCCTCGGGCTGGGCACCTTTGTCGGCCGCGCCGCGCGCTTTGTCTCCCCGGAGCTGCTGAATCCCTACTCGGTGCGCTGGAACCTGAGCATTCAGCGGCAGCTTTC
>VFZQ01001087.1 GCA_016871135.1 Acidobacteriota bacterium
AATTGGCACACTGCGCTCGAATCGGCGTGATCTCGATGAGGCGGTGCAGCGCTTCGATGAGGCCGATTACGACAAGCTTTGTGATTTTCTGGTGGCCGTGCGCGCGGCGGGCGCCGATTGCGTGATCGTGCACGCGCGCCGCGCCGTGCTCGGTAATTGGTCGCCCGCCGATAATCGGGAAATTCCGCCGTTGCGCTATGACATCGTTCGCCGCCTCAAAGAAGATTTTCCCGATATGCCGGTGGTTTTGAACGGCGGCCTGAAGACCGTCGCCCAATCGCTCGAAGCGCTCGACTGGGCCGATGGGGTGATGCTCGGCCGCGAGGCGTATCACCGGCCGATGGTGCTCGGCGAGATTTATGCGGCGCTCGACGAAGCGGCCGCGGCGTTCGATCCCGCCGCGCCCCGCGTCCCGTACCGACCGCTGACCGTGGCGGAGCACCTCGAACGGATGGCCGAATATGCCGAGCGCGAGATGATCAAAGGCGAGCGGCTGCCCGCCATTACCCGGCATTTACTCGGACTTTTGAGTCACACCCCGGGGGCACGCGAATATCGGCGGATGCTCTCGGAAGGGGCGAGGGAGCCCACGGCCGGCCCGGAACTGATCCTGCGCGCCGCGGAGCTCGCGACGGCGGCTTGAGCCGGCGGTTTCCTCTGCGGTCGGAGATTATCTGTCAAAGAACCGTCTTGGCACGAGAGTTGCTGCACTAAAGTCCCAAGATCGCCGTTACCCAAGAGGTCACGGCGGCATGATCGGGAGGCGCCTGTGCCGTCAACGGTGATCAACAACGCGAACCGGCATCGTCATTTTTTGGCGGTTCTTTGGGCTGTTCTGGCGTTTTTCGGGGTGTTCAACCCCGCAACGGTGGCCGCTTCGGCCGCCGCGTCGTCCGCCAGCGCGTCCGCACCCTCCGGCGTCGAGGCCGCCCAGTCTGCGCTGACCGACCTCGATGTGCTGCGCTACATCGCGAGCCATGGTGATCTGATCGCCGCGTTTGGCACCGATATCGCCAAGGGCCGCAAGCACTACGAAGATTTCGGGCTCAAGGAAGGCCGCCGGATCACCTTCGACCCGCTGCGTTACACCGCGAGTCACCCCGACCTCATCCTCGCCTTCGGTACGAGCGAGGATAAAGCGGTTCGCCATTACATCAACTTCGGCTTCAACGAAAAGCGTTCGACAACGACTTTTGATGCTGGCAATTACCTCGCGCGGTATGCCGATCTCCGCAGTGCCTTTGGCCGGGATTTCGTCGCGGCCACCAAGCACTACATCGAGTTCGGCTTCAAGGAGGGGCGGAATTTCGGTCCGCTCCTCGATGTGGAGCTCCAGTTGACGGTCGACAAGCCGGTGTTGTCGGCCGGCGGCTCGGCGGTGATCTCGTGGACGGCAAAGAATTCAACGGAGTGTACGGCGAGCGGTGCGTGGAGCGGCGCGCGCGCGACCTCCGGCAAGGTCACTGTGTCCGTCGGGACGCCCGGCCGCTTCGACTACGCGCTCGAGTGCCGAGGCGAGGGCGCCTCGGCGCGGCGCAGTGTGCTCTTGGCCGTGACCTACCCGGTGTTCGCGACGTCATACGAGAACAAGAGTTCGCTGCAGTTTGACGAGACTCAGGTGCCGAGTTTGGGAGATCTCG
>VFZQ01001088.1 GCA_016871135.1 Acidobacteriota bacterium
ATAATCTGCGCGCCGGCGCGTTTGATTGAGGTGAGCGACTCCATCATGGCGCGGTCGAGGTCGATCCAGCCGTTGCGGGCGGCGGCGTGGATCATTGAGAACTCGCCGGAGACTTGATAAGCCGCGATGGGGACGTCGAAGTTTTCGTGCGCTGCCTTGATGATGTCGAGGTAGGGCATGGCCGGTTTGACCATGAGCATGTCGGCGCCTTCGGCGAGATCGAGCTCCATTTCCTTGAGCGCTTCGCGGGCGTTGGCGGGGTCCATCTGATAGCTGCGACGGTCGCCGAATTGGGGCGTGGATTCGGCGGCTTCGCGGAAGGGGCCGTAGAAGCTCGACGCATATTTGGCAGCGTAGCTCATGATGGGCGTTTTTTCGAAGCCAGCTTGGTCGAGCGCTTCGCGGATGGCGGCGACGCGGCCGTCCATCATGTCGCTGGGGGCGACGATGTCGGCGCCGGCCTGGGCGTGTGTGACGGCGGCTTTGGCGAGCCAGCCGAGCGTGATGTCGTTATCGACATCGTCGCCGACGATCTTGCCGCAGTGGCCGTGGCTGGTGTACTCGCAGTTGCAGACGTCGGTGACGATGAGAAGATCCTTCACCTCGCGCTTGATGGCGCAGCAGGCGCGTTGGACGATGCCGTCGGGGTCGTAGTTTCCGGTGGCTTCGTCGTCCTTTTCGGCGGGGATGCCGAAGAGGATGACGCCGCCGATGCCGTGGGCGCGGGCGTCTTCGGCTTCCTTGACGAGTTCGTCAATCGAGAGCTGCGCGTTGCCGGGCATGGAGTTGATGGGCTTGCGGATGCCTTCGCCTTCGACGACGAACAGGGGGAGGATGAAGTTGGAGGGTTGGAGGTGGGTCTCTCTCACCAGGCTCCGCATGGCGGGCGTGGCGCGGAGACGGCGCGGGCGTTCGATGGGGAAGGGCATGTGTTTTTATCTTAGCGTTGCGGCGTGGCTACACCAGTTCCAATCGAAGCTGACGTCCCACGGCGACGGCGGCGCGTTGCAAGGTGTGCAGCGTTACTCCGGTATTGGTGGGATCCAGCAGCCGGTCGAGTGCGCGCCGACTGGTGTGCATGCGGGCGGCCATGGCTGCTTTCGTTAAGCGGTCTTTTTGCATCGCCGCCTTGATCTGATCGGCGAGGATTTGCTTAATCGCCTGTTCTTCACATTCTTGGAGGATGCCTTGTTCGGCCAGGAACGCGTCGAAGGAAGAACCTACTTTTCCTTTTTTTCTGGTTGCCATCAAGCTACCTCTTTCAAGCGTTTGAGCACGAGCGGTATACCTCGTTGCGGAGTGTGCTGGGTTTTCTTGATGAAGCCGAGCAGGAGCACCATTCGATTACGCGCCACGCAGAAAATTACGCGCCCGATTTATCCATCGGTTAGATCGCTTCGGACTTCCCACAGACCGCCGCCGAGGCTCCGGCAGTATGGCAATCCAATCGGCCAGCCGAATTCGACCTTTTGAATATCGCGGCCGACGAGTTTCCGATCTTCGATCGTGAGTCTCAATATCCAGTCCCGAACAGGTTGGTGGCCGCCAGCGTTTTCGAAGAAGAACGCCGGGAGTTTCTTGGAGCGGCCGACCACGGCTCTAGTGTGTCAAATATGGAACACTTTGGCAAGGCGTCC
>VFZQ01001089.1 GCA_016871135.1 Acidobacteriota bacterium
TGCAGCACCGCGCCAAACGCCCAAATATCGGAACGCGCGTCAGCTTCGCGACCTTCGAACTGCTCCGGCGCCATGTACTGCGGCGTGCCGAGAATCGTGCCTTCGCTGGTCAGCGCGGCCGTCAGCGTTTCGTCGGTCGGCCCAGGCTTCGGAGTCGCCTTGGCAAGCCCAAAATCGAGCAACTTGACGCCGTCCTTAGCGACGATGATATTCCCCGGTTTGATATCGCGATGCGTCACGCCGGCGCGATGCGCCCGGTCCAGCGCATCGGCGATCTGCAAGGCGTGCTTCAACGCCAGATCCAGCGGAATCGCGCCCTTCTCGCCAAGCATCGCGCCGTCGACAAACTCCATCACCATATAGCCCGGCCCGATGTCGTGCAGCGTGCAGATGTTCGGATGATTCAACGACGCCACCGCCCGCGCCTCCCGCTCAAACCGCGCGCGCAGATCTTCGCGCTTCTCAATGTGCGAAGGCAGCACCTTCACCGCGACGATACGATCGAGCCTGGTGTCGCGGGCTTTGTACACCTCGCCCATGCCCCCCGCGCCAATGGGCGAGACGATTTCGTAAGGGCCGAGTTTGTCTCCGGGTGCGGGCATTGGATGATAGCTTATCGCGTGCGGCTACCGAACGGTGGTGGAAGCATCACCGATTTTCTGCAGCTCAATCACAAGGCGCAGTGCATCGTTCACTTGTTTGGCCGTCTTAAAGACGCGATGGTTCGCCGGTTCGATTTCCACGAGATTGCGGCTGACACCGAGTCGCGCCGCGTATTTCCCGATCTCCGCATTCTTCAGCAGCTCCTTCAAGTCGTACTCGGGCCGGAGTTCGTCAACGGTCTTTATGGTTGGTTTCTTCAAAGGTTCTCCTTTCACTCTTGCGTGCGCAAAGGACACCAGCAGAAAGCGGAAATGCCAAAGATCACCTTCCACTGGCACAATCTTAGCGAAAGCGTGGATTCGTCGCTACCTCGCCAGCCATCGGTTGATCGCGTATTGTAAGCTGAAAGCGATGTCCGAGAAAGTCAAGGAACTGCTGGAAGCGGCGCGCGAGCTGAGCGCCGAAGACCGCGCCGCGTTGATCCGCGAGTTGTCGAACATCGAAGACGAGCCGCCAATCGAAGAGACCAAGTCGCGCGAAGAGTTGGTGATGGAAATCTGCGGCAAGTACGCCCATTTGCCCGGTTCCGCCGACGAGTTCATCCAACGCAAGCGCGAGGACTTGGAACGGGAAAACACGTTCTGGCGTTGATCTACGTTCTCGATGCGTGCGCGATGATCGCGTACTTGCGGCGCGAAGACGGATTTCAAAACGTCACGCGGGCGCTGCTGCAACCGCATTCCAACTGCGTAGCGCACGCCCTCAATCTCTGCGAGGTCTACTACGACTTCTTTCGCAGCGGCGGCCGGATCGCGGCTATGGGCGCGCTCGGAGATCTTCGGCGCGTCGGAGTCGTGGCGTGCCACGACATGCACCCGGCGCTTTGGCAAGACGCCGGGTCGATTAAGTCGATCCACCGGCGGGTTTCTCTCGCCGATTGTTTTGCGATCGCCCACGCGCGCGCGGCTGACGGTACGGTGCTGACCTCGGACCGGCACGAGATGGAACCGCTGATGGCGGCCGGGATCTGCCGC
>VFZQ01001090.1 GCA_016871135.1 Acidobacteriota bacterium
TTGGCAACTCGGCGAAACCGCACGCAAGTCGCTCCGCAAGATGCGGCGGAGGAAGCGCCTTATTCCTTCGTTCTGGAAACAGGCTTCTCTTTGGCCGGAGTGACGCTATATTATGCGGGACTCAATAATTACGACGAGTCGAAAGTGGGCGCCTACACCCTGCCCGATCCGCTGCGTTTCGCAAACGGCGCGCCCGTTCGCAACGCCGACGATTGGCGCACCAAACGCCGCGCGGAAATCCTGCGCCTATTCGAGAGCGAGGTCTACGGCAAGACGCCCACGCGGAAAATAAAACTTCGCAGCGAAGTGCTGGAACAATCGCCAAGCGCGCTCGGCGGCGCGGCTACGCGGCGTCAAGTGCGGCTCTGGTTCGGCGATGCAGCGAATTCGCCGTTCGTCGATCTATTGATTTACCTGCCCAACAACGCTCCCCGGCCCGTGCCCGTTTTTCTCGGATTGAACTTCGCGGGCAATCACACCGTGAACGCCGATCCCGCGATCCGCGTGACCAAGTCGTGGATGCGGGAAACAGCCAACAATCATATCGCCAGCGAAAAGGATCGCGGCCTGTCGGCGGGCCGGTGGGAAGTGGAAAAGGTGATCGCGCGCGGGTATGGAACGGTGACGGCCTACTACGGCGACATCGACCCCGACTTCGACGACGGCTTCAAAAACGGCGTGCATCCGTTGTTCTACTCCGATGGCAAAACGAAACCGGCGGCCGATGAGTGGGGCACAATCGGTGCGTGGGCATGGGGCCTGAGCCGCGCGATGGACTACATCGAGACCGATCGCGACATCGACGCAAAACGTGTGGCGCTGCACGGGCACTCGCGGATTGGCAAGGCGGCGCTTTGGGCCGGCGCGCAGGACGAACGGTTCGCCATCGTGATATCGAACAACTCGGGCGAAGGCGGCGCGGCGCTCGCTCGCCGCGATTTCGGCGAGACCACCGCGCGCATCAACACATCGTTCCCTCACTGGTTCGCCGGCAATTTCAAGAACTACAACGGCAAGCCACAAGAGATTCCGGTCGATCAACACATGCTGATGGCTTTGATTGCTCCGCGACCCTTGTACGTCAACTCCGCCGTCGAAGATCAATGGGCCGATCCGCGTGGCGAATTCCTCGGCGCGCTCGGCGCCGATCCCGTGTACCGGTTGCTCGGAACCGAAGGACTTCCCGCGAAAGAGTTTCCCGGCATCGAGCAACCTTTGATGGGCCGCATCGGTTATCACATCCGGAACGGCAAACACGACGTAACGATCTACGACTGGACGCAGTGGATGAACTTCGCCGATCGCGTGTGGAAGCGCGGCCTCGCGGGCAATTGGAATCTCGACGCCGGGAAGGGCAAGGTCTACTGGATCGGACTCGCCGACGATTTGAAATTGGGCTCGTTTTTCGGCGCCACCGGCGGCCGCTTGGCGGAAATGAAAGACCTCGCCGTCAACGGCGGCAGCTTGAAGTTCCGCGTCGAACGTACCTTCGAAACTACACCGCCTCGCCGCACCGAGGCCTTCGTTGAAGCACGGCTGGAAGGCGAAAGACTCATCGGCTCGACACGCGTCGGTGAGCGCACGATCAAGTGGGAAGGCAGCCGCGCGCCGGTCCTCAATGAACACGACGATGGC
>VFZQ01001091.1 GCA_016871135.1 Acidobacteriota bacterium
GACACCGGGCAGGACGGTTCGGGGCCGTCGGCCGGAATCATGGACCACAATAACCTTCGCCTCGAACGATCACTCGATCCGCAGGACGTGTCCAAGCGCCTGGTAATCTCCGGCATGTATGAGTTGCCGTTCGGAAAGAACCTGCCGCGTGCGGCGGGATTCTTTTTAGGAGGCTGGCAAATCAACGGAATTGGCAGCTTCCAGAGCGGGTTCCCATTGATCATGGGCTCGGTTGGTGGCGTGCGGCCGAATCGAGTTGCGACGGGCACGGAGGTAACCGGCGCCGCGCAGGGCCGGTTGCTGCGCTGGTTCGACACGTCGGCCTTTGCGGTTCCACCGGCCTTCACGCTGGGCAATAGCTCAAGGACGACACCGGACTTCCGTACCCATGGCACGGCAAATTATGATCTCTCGCTGTTCAAGAACTTTGCGATTCGGGAAGGCTTTCGCGCGCAGTTCCGGTTTGAGAGTTTCAACGCGTTTAACCGGGTGCAGTTCGCGGCGCCGAATGCAACGGCCGGCGCCGCGGCATTCGGGCAAATTACTTCTCAATTGAATCCGCCGCGCCAGTTGCAGGTCGCGGTAAAGTTGATCTTCTGATGCAGACGCGAGAGAGCATCCACGATGTCGTGGTCATCGGATCGGGCGCCGGCGGCGGAACGGTGGTTCACACACTGACCAAGCTGGGAGTCAAAGTTCTTTTGCTCGAAGCGGGCGGTCCGTTGAATCCGGCGAAGGACTTCAAGGAACATCTGATGCCGTGGCAGGTGCCGCACCGCGGCGCCGGGGAGGACGGCCGCTACTACTTCGGCGGAATGAAGTACGGGTTCTTCGAAGCGCCAAACGGGTACTGGGATATTCCCGGTGAGCCATACACCGTGGCGCCTGACAGCAAGTTTCAGTGGTTCCGCTCGCGAATCATCGGCGGGCGCACCAACCACTTCGGGCGCATTTCGTTGCGGTTCTCCGATTACGATTTCAAACCGCGATCGACAGACGGACTCGGTGACGATTGGCCCATATCCTACGAAGACGTCGCGCCATATTACGACAAGGCGGAGGCCTTTATCGGAGTGCACGGCACGCGCGAGGGATTGCGCACGGCTCCGGATGGGATCTTCATGAAACCGCCGGCGCCGCGCGTGCATGAGGTGCTCATTCAGAAGTCTTGCAAGAAGCTGGGCATCCCGGTGATTCCGGCGCGCAAGGCGATGATCACCCGCGCGCTGAACGGCCGCGCGGCCTGCCATTACTGCGGACACTGCGGGCGCGGATGCCTGACGGCTTCGGCGTACTCGTCGAGCCAGGTTCAGATCTTTCCCGCGATGAAAACCGGGCGGCTGGAAATTCGCACGAACGCGATGGTGCGCGCGTTGGAGACGAAAAACGGACGCGTGGACTCGGTCGTCTACATCGACAAAACAACGCGCGAAGAACGGAGGGTCCGTGCGCGGGTAGTGGTGTTGGCGGCAAGCGCGTGCGAGTCGGCGCGGCTGCTGTTGAACTCGGGCAATCTGGCCAATGGCAGCGGCATGGTCGGACGAAATCTGACCGACACTGTCGGGCTTTCGGTGCGCGGGCAAATTCCGGCGCTCGAAGGGTTGCCGCGACACGACACCGATG
>VFZQ01001092.1 GCA_016871135.1 Acidobacteriota bacterium
GCGCTCCAGAAACGCCGGCGCGGCGCGGGGCCGTATCTTCGGACGCGCGTTCATCCCGCTGCAAGTCGGCCTATCGTTCGCACTCGTCTCTATCGCCGCCGCGCTGTCCCAGAGCCTCGTCAGGCTACAAACTGAAGACACTGGATTCGACCTCGATCATGTGACGATTCAAACGGCGCCATTCCATCTGCTGAACGCTTCGCGCGAAGCCCGGATGGATCTCTATCACCGAATGAGGGCCAGGATGGAGCAGATTCCCGGCATCAGTGCGTCGTTCACCTGGTACACGCCGATGACGAGCTTTCAAGCGGTGGCGAGCTTTCAAGCCGTCGGCGCCGCCGCCAATCCGCCGGAGGATCCGCGCATGGCCTTTAACCAGGTTGGCCCGGGCTACTTCCAAACGATGAAAACCGCCATCCTCGGCGGACGCGAGTTCGATGGTCACGAACGGGATCACAGCGTGTGTATTCTCAATCAGGCGGCAGCTGCGTTCCTGTTCCCGCGACAGCAAGCGATCGGCCAATACGTTCGAAGCACAGATCCAAATGTCCTCCCCTCGGCGGCGCCGTGCCGCGTGATAGGACTGGCGCGAGATGCGAAGTACGCCAACTTGCATGACGCGCCGCCGCGAACGATCTACTTCCCAATACGCACGGAAACGCTCGAGCGGAACATGGTCTTTTTTGATCAACGCGCCAACAAAGGCGCAAGCCGTCGCGGCGTATCGCGCGGCGAAGGCGGAATTCTCGCCATCTACGCCATTTGTCCTCTTCGTAACGTTGCGCGAGCAAATGGAAGCCGCCCTCGGTAGTCAACGCGCGCTGTCGTTGATGAGTGGATTCTTCGCGGGCGTGGCGCTGTTCCTCAGCGGCCTCGGGCTGTACGGCTTGCTGTCGGCGAGCGTCGCGCAGCGCACCGGCGAAATCGGCGTACGCATGGCGTTAGGCGCCGAACGAGGCCGAGTGCTGCGCATGATCCTTTCGGAAGCGCTGCTGCTGCTCGCGGCCGGCCTCGTGCTCGGCGGAGCACTATTCGCGGGAGCCGTGCGCTTCGTCGATGGAATGCTTTACGGTGTCTCGGCGTTCGCCCCCGTGCGGGTTGCCGCAATCACTGGCGTTCTCACCTTTGTGGCGCTCGCGTCAAGTCTGATTCCGGCGTTGCGCGCTGCGTGGGTCGACCCGATTCAGGCGCTGCGCGCTGACGGATAAACGACTTAACTGGCCACCGCCATTCCGCGATACACTCTACCTCGTGAATCGCCGCGAATTTCTCAAAACCGCCGGCTGCGCCTTGGCCGCGCAACCGCCCGCCGCCCGCAAGCCCAACATCATCTTCATCCTCGCCGACGATCTCGGCATCGGCGGCCTAAGCTGCTACGGCGCCGACCACTTCCGCACACCGCACATCGATGCGCTTGCGAAAGGCGGCACACGCTACATCAACGCTTACACCGCGCCCCTGTGCGGGCCGTCGCGCGCGCTTCTGATGACTGGCCGCTACGCCTTCCGCACCGGCGCGACGAATCAGGACGCCACCGGCCGCATGACGGCCGCGAAGGAGACGTTCATGCCCACGATCTTAAAATCGGCCGGTTATGTCTCCGCGGCGGTTGGCAAA
>VFZQ01001093.1 GCA_016871135.1 Acidobacteriota bacterium
CCTGGCGCACGATTTGTCGAACTGGACGGCGCCGATCATCTTCCTTTCGTCGGCGATCAGGGCGAGATGATCGAAGAGATCGAAGGATTTCTTGCCGCAACCGCCGGATACGAAGAACCCGAACGCGCCCTCGCTACAGTGCTCTGCCTCGATGTGCCATTACCCGCCATCGCGCGGTTGCAGCCGCATCTCCGCCGTGAGATCGGCTGGTTTCGCGGCCGGCCGGGCGATTTGGACACCGGTGCGCCGCTGGCAACCTTCGACGGCCCGGCTCGCACCATCCGGTGCGCCCACTCTATCGTCACGGGCGCCGGCGGGCAGGGCCTGCCCATCCGCGCATCGCTGCACACCGGCGAGTGCGAGTTTGGCCTGACAGGACTTCCGGCCGGCTTGGCCGTTCAGGTCGCTGGGCGGATTTTGCCGCAGTCCCCCCCGGGAGGCGTGTTGGTTTCACGGGTGGTTAAGGATCTTGTCGCCGGGTCGGGCATCGAGTTTTCCGAAAAGCTAGAAATGGCGATTCCCGGCCAGTCCGAACCATGGGAACTCTATCAAGTTACCAGCTGTTAAGCGCTCCCTCCAATCGATACTGCGCGCTTTCCGCCGAAGATGGCATAGTAGAATGGTGACAAGACTCCAGATCTCCTTGGTCGCGGTGGTTCCGATCGTGTTCGTCCTCGACTGGATCACGAAGAGATGGATCGAGGCGAATGTGTCCTTCTGGGACAACCATGTCGTCATTCCGGGGTTTTTCTCGATCGTCCACGCGCAGAACCGCGGCGCCGCCTTCAGCCTTTTCGCCGATTCATCGGAAGAGATTCGGGCGATCGTATTGATCGGCGTTTCGGGAGTCGTGATGGCGATCGTCGCGCGAATGTTCTGGAAAGCCCTGCGATCTCCCTTCGCGCATTCGATTTACGGGATTTCGGCTCTGGCGCTCGTCTTGGGCGGCGCTTTTGGGAACATGGCCGACCGCATATTACGAGGAAGTGTGACCGACTTCCTCCTTTTATACTGGCGCGACTGGCAATGGCCCGCCTTCAACGTCGCCGACTCGGCCATATCAACCGGCGCGGTCTTACTTCTGGTCGATCTTTGGCGCCGAAAGGAAACTATCTAGTGTTTCCGAAGATATTATCCATAGGCGATTTCTATCTGCCCGCGTATGGCGCATTGGTCGCACTGGGCGTGCTGGCGGGCTTAAAGGTCTCTGGATCCCTTGCAAAACGGAGTGGAATGGACGTTGAGGTAATTTCGAACCTCGTCGTCGTGTGCGCCCTCTCCGGTCTGGCGGGCGCAAAGTTAGCCATGATTATCTTTGACTGGGAGTCTCATTATCGACAAAATGTCGCGGACATCTTGTCCATTAGCACGCTACAAGCGGCCGGGGTCTTCCAGGGCGGCCTCTTGCTGGCGATCCTCGTCGCCTGGTGGTACATGCGCAAGCACGGCCTGCCGTTTCTGAAAACGGCCGACGTTCTCGCACCCGGCATCGCACTCGGACACGGCATCGGGCGATTGGGCTGTTTCGCCGCGGGATGCTGCTGGGGCGCGCAATGCGATCGACCTTGGGCGGTGACGTTTCGAAGCCAAGACGCCGCCGCTCTGACCGGAG
>VFZQ01001094.1 GCA_016871135.1 Acidobacteriota bacterium
GGTGTTTATTTTTGGATCGCGTACTTTCAATCACAGCGCGCGGGCCGCGCTCCGCATTCACCCAAGAATTCGTGTTGAAAATCGGCGCCAACGATGGATCATAGGCGCCGTGGTAGTTTTCCTTTTGCGCAAACGCACACGTGGAGAGTGCAAGTATCGTCCGTCGGTTAGGCGTCCACATGATCGCGGAAGTAGCGGTCGAGCGCCAGTTTGTTCTTGCTCGAAAGCGCGTCGGAGAGCTGGCGGCGCTCTTTTCCGGCAAGCGGTTTGAACGCTTGCGCGAGCTTCACGTTTTCGCGGATGAACTCGAGTTTCGGCATGCCGATCACACACGCTGAAACCGGCATCGACATCGCGTAGTACATCAGCTTGTCGAGCGGCGCCTGCCCGACGATGCCGTCAGCCGCGTAGACCTTCATCGCCAACACGCCCATCTTTTTGCGCAACGCCACCGGCAGCGCGATCGTCTCAAAGCTTGGCCGCATGGCAGGGTTGATCACCATGCCGCCCTTTCCATTCATCATGCCGACCATCGCGGCGTTCAACGCCATCTGTGTGCAATCGAAGTCGTGGCGTTCGAGCGCCGTCTTTAACACGTTGGGATCGGTGTGGCTGGTCACGCCGACGAAACGAACGCTCTTGCCATCGCGCATCTTTAACAAGCGCTCCAGCACGCCGCCTTTTCTTTCGACAATGGCGAGGTCCTCTTCGGTGGTGAGCGAATGAATGTGCACGAGATCGATGCGGTCCGTCTGCAGATTCTTGAAACTCTGCTCCAGCCGCGCCATCGCTTTGTCCGGGTCGCGTTCCTGAATTTTCGTGACGAGGAAAACCTCCTTGCGGCGCGTGGCCATTACTTTTCCCACGCGCGATTCGCTCACACCGTTACCGTAATTCTGCGCGGTGTCGACGTAACCGATACCGCTGTCGATGGCGAGGTTCAACGCCTCGATGGCTTTGTCATCCTCTTTGTAGGCAAGGAAGCGACTGCCGCCTCCGATGCCCAATACACTGACGCGAACACCGGTCTTTCCGAGCAGACGCGTCGGCAATTTTCCAGGAGTGGCGGAGTGACCGGTGGCGCTGATCAGCGACGCCATGGCGGCGGATTCAAGAATCTGGCGGCGTGTGAGTGTCATCTTACGGGTTATCCTAACAGGGTTTCGCGATGAAAACATTCCTGCTGGCTTTGAGTCTCGCGGTATCCGCCCAACAGCGCGATTGGCGCACCGAGATGAAGCAGTCCTTGGACCGCCTGATGGCGAGCGAGAAGAAGCTCGAAGACTACGGCTTCTCACGGCGGACGCATCGCAAGGAAATGAACGCCGACGGCAGCGTGAAGAAAGAAGAGCGGCTTGTGCTGCGGCGCGAGTTGTTCGAAGGCGATTTCGTCACTTTCGCGGTCGAAAAGAATGGCGTTCCGATTTCGGCCGCGGCAAGGACCGACGCCGAAGCTCAAGTCCGAGCCGAACGTAGGTCGGGAAAGCCGCGCGGGCGCGCGAGCGGGCGCTCGGCAGATGACGCGTGGATCGAAGAGTTTCCGGAAGCGCTCGCATATACCTACGAAGGCGATGAGACGATCAATAGCCGTAAAGCGTGGGTGTTGCGC
>VFZQ01001095.1 GCA_016871135.1 Acidobacteriota bacterium
GCGCTGGGCTGCCGCGCTCCGCCCGCCGCGGTAATCAAGTCCTGAATCGTAACGCGCTGATACTGCGCCGGGGTCAACGTTCCGGCGCCTGGGCAGGAGTTCGTCGTCGCGGCCTGCAGTTTGGCGTTATCGGTGATCAAGTACTGGGGATCGCGAATCTCCGAGGGATCGAGCAGGCCTATCAAGTACAGATCGAAATCGCCGAACCGGTTCGTCAGCGGCGAACCGGAGCTGACCGCAATCGATCCGTCGGCCTGCGGCGTAAACCGGCAGGGGAATCCGAGTCCTTGCCGGTTGAAAGGATCGGAAAAACCCATCACGCCGGCCGCCATCGACGATATCGGCCAATGCGGCCGTCCGATCACGAACGGCGCGTTCGGAATCGCGCTAATCCACTGGTGGCCCTTCTCGTGCAGGAACCCGCTTTCGGCGTTGTCGAAGAACGCGATATTCGGGTACATCGTAAACCCTTGAAGCCGCCGCGCCGAACCCCAGGAGGCACCATTGTTCAACGTGTTCGATATACCGATGCCGGATATCGAATTCCGAATGGTACCGTGATAGCGGTTCGCGATATTGCTTACGTTGCCCACGACGATGTTTACAAAATCGAAATCGTCGGCCAATAACTCGTACATGCGCCGTGCAAGGGGTTCGGCAGTAAAGACGTGCATGCCGTTGGTCACCATGCCGTCGTAGAACGCCTTTGAGTGAATGTTGATGATATAGTCCGAGCGCTGCGCATCGGCAGCCAGCGGCGTTAGCCGCACCGGGGGCAAGTTTTCGGCGTACCGAATCGCAATGTTGAGCAAGCCTGTGGCGCCCGCGTTCCCGAACGAACGCGCTCCTCCGACCCGGCGCAAGTTGAGGTGGCGCGGTTCGTATGGCGGCGCGGTAAACTCGACTTCGAAGAGCCCGGCGCCGATGTTGGAGAAATCGCGGTTGGCGCCGCCTTCGGCGGGCTCGAAGACGAAACGCGTCACGCCGTCGGCGCGAATGCGAAGCTTGACCGGCTGCCCGCCACGCGCCAATTGTGGAGTCTGCTCGTACCAGAAGTAGGCGGGAGTCTGCGGCAGCGCCGGCAACGCGGCCAAGATCCAGAATGCGGTTAAACGGCCCATTTCGCCAGGTACTTTTTGGCCGCCTGAATGCCTTCAAACTCGGTCATCCGGCTGCCTTCGTACTCGATGCCGACGTAGCCCTTGTAGCCGGCCGCGTCGACAATACCCATCATCCGGTCCAGGTCGATCGTCGTTTCGCGTCCGCTTGCGTCGAAGTCGTGGCACTTCAGACTCACACCCTTCGCAAACGGCATCAGCTTGCGGACCGCATCGTATTTATCGGCCTCTTTCGGGAAGTTCCCGAAGTCCGGCAGAGTACCGAAGTTCGGCAGGCCGACCATTTTCATCAGTTTCACGACGACATCGGCGACCGACGACACGCCGCCGTGATTCTCGATGATGACGTTGATGTTGGCCTTTTTCGCGTACGCGCACAGATCGGCGAAGCTCTCGGCGCAGCGGCCGATGAAGTCGTCGATCTCGCCCGGCGTCTTGGGCTGCGTTGGCCCCGGGTACATGTTCGTCCGAATCGCGTGCCCGCCCAACTC
>VFZQ01001096.1 GCA_016871135.1 Acidobacteriota bacterium
GTTCCGGAATTCGGCCGGGAACCAGAATGCTTCCGCTTGCACTTCGCGCTTCTCGCGGCGGCCTTCGTAATTGAAACTCCAGAACGTCTTGTCCTTGCCGTTGTACAGTTTCGGAAAGAGAACCGGGCCGCTGACGAACGCGCCGAACTGATTGCGTTGCAGCACGTTCTTTGGCTGCAAGCGCGCCGTGGCCGGCACTTGGAAATTCAGGAAGTAGTCCTTGGCGGCGAACTTGTCATTGCGGAGAAACTCGAACAGTGTCCCTCGGAAACGGTTAGTGCCGCCCTTGACGACCATCTGAACGATGGCGCCGGAATTCTGCCCGTATTCGGCGGAGTAGGAACTCGTCTGCACCTTGAACTCTTCCAGCGCGTCGATCGACGGCGAGAACGCGGCGGTGTTCACGCGCGGTTCAGTTGCGATGACACCATCGAGCGTCACCTGCTGGTTCACCTCACGCTGGCCGTTGGCGGAGATGGCCACGCCATTGCCGGGAATCGGGAATCCGCCCGACCCGTCGAGGCCCATCCGAATACCGAATTGGACGCCCGGGACCAGTACAGCCAGAGTGGCGACGTTGCGCCCGTTCAGCGGCAACTCGACCACTCGCTTGTTGTCGATGACTCCCCCGACCGCCGCGTCTTCCGTCTTCATCGAGATCGCTTGCGCCGTCACCTCGACGATTTCGGTTGCCGAACCGACGTCGAGCCGGAAATCGAGACGCGCCTTCTGTTGGAGTTCGACGGTTACGCCGCGCTTCTCCTGAGTCTTGAAGCCCGTGGCTTCGACGGAAACGACATATTCGCCGATGTCGATCAGCGGGAAGGTGTAGTTGCCTTCGGAGTTGGTCGCGGCCTCGCGGACTTGGCCGGTCGCCGTGCGGCGCGCCTTGACCTTGGCGTTCGGAACCACCGCGCCGGAAGGGTCGATAACGTTGCCGAGGATCTCCGTGGACGTCGTCTGGCCCACCATCACCAGACCGGTTAATGCAAAAGCGAGTACGAACTGTCTCATGAGCACTACTCCTTTGAAAAAGTTGAGTTTCGTTTACGGTATCAGGTTATTGTACGCGAAACAAGCTGGGTGATCGTCGCCAGCGCCGCGACGCCCGCCGTCTCCGCCCGCAACACGTTCGGCCCAAGGCTCATCGCGCGCCATCCATTGTCAACGGCGGCTTGTCTTTCGCGGTCGGCCCAACCGCCTTCGGGACCCAGCAACAACGCAACACTTTCACCGGGCTGTAACGACAGGGTCACCAACGGCGGCCCGGCGCGCAACTCGTCGAGCACGATGCGATGAGTCGCACCCGCCGCCAGCGCCTGCTCAAATTTCATCGCGCCGTCGAGCAACGGCACCACCATGCGCCGGCACTGCTGACTGGCCTCAAGCAAGATTCGCTCCCACCGTTCCGCGCGCTTCGTGGCCGCTTGGTCGAGGCCCCGTTCGGTACGTTCCGCGATCACCGGTACGATGCGGTGCACATTGCACTCCGTCGCCTTTTCGAGCAGCCATTCGAAGTGATCGAACTTGAACAGGCTCGCGTACAGAGTTACGTCCGGCACTGGCGCGAGATCGGGCAGCTGCTCGTCGATCTCAAAGACCACTTCA
>VFZQ01001097.1 GCA_016871135.1 Acidobacteriota bacterium
CAGCGGAAACATCGGCTAAGATTCTACTTAGCGTTGATGAATCCGGACCGGTGCTAATGACGATTGTAACGGGTTTTTCTCGTACCCACGATCTCGGTGGCGACACGATCTGAGGTGTCGGACGGTCGCTTTTCGATCCGCCGTATTCTTATTAACGTCCCCGGTATCAACGATTTCGAGATCGGGTCGGATGTTGAGGATTGTCTGCCGGTTCTATTGCGTTTAGATGGTCTGCGAAAGACCTACGAGCCCGTCGAATTAGAGGGGGATTTGCGATGAGCGTGGATCAAATAACGAAGGGCGTGAGGACGAGTTGCGTAGCATGGGCGATCGGGTTGTGCGTCGGTCTGAGTCCGATCCGCGGGCTTGCTCAGGATCTGGCAATCCCTATTCCGGCGCAGGCTTTCGGTGAGTTGCCTCATCCGCCGGCGCCCGATTATGCGAACCCCTCGTCGTGGGCCGCGTTACCTCATCGGCGCGATGCCGCTGATGTTGTACCGGAAAACGATTCGTTCGGAGATCGACAGGATCGCGCGTCGGTAGATGTCTTCTATATTCATCCGACCACCTATCGCGACACGGCTTTCTGGAATCAGCCGATCAATGACGTCGCCACGAATGCGTGGACCGACGAGTCGGTGATCGCTCGACAAGCGGCGGTGTTCAATGCCTGCTGTCGTGTCTTTGCACCCCGTTATCGCCAGGCGACCGCGGCCGCCGTCTATGCAGGTGCCGACAAAAATCCCCTCGGTGCCTACGAACTCGCATGGCAGGACGTACGGGCGGCATTCCTGACCTATATGACCCAATGGAATCGGGGCCGGCCGTTCATCATCGCCGGTCACAGTCAGGGCTCGGCTCACGCAGAGAGATGGATCGCGGAGTTCGGTGCACAGCCCGAGTACCGTCGCTCACTCGTGGCCGTCTATGCCATCGGCGTCTCGTTTTCGGAACGGACGCTAAGACAAATCGGCGGCGGCATTACTGTCTGCGCGACACCGACATCCATCGGCTGTTTTATAAGTTGGAACGCGTTCGATCGCGCCGGTGATCCGTCCACCTATCTCGCGGGTGGCTTGGCACGTCACCGCCAGCGCTACCGCAGTGAAGAAGGCTCGGCGGTGACTTGCATCAATCCGCTCTCTTTCGATCTCGCGCGTCCCTCGGCACCGGCGTCGGACAACCTGGGTGCACTGCCGGCTCGCCGCGGCGTGGGGTTAGCGGAGGCCCTCGCGGCGGGCGTGTCGTTGCCTGCGACGCAGGCTGGGCGGCTTGGCGCCGCCTGCGAGGGGGGCATCCTGCGCGTCGATACGCCGCCGAAGGAAGGGTACGCCGTCGTACCGTTGCCGAACGGCTTGCTGCACTTTAACGAGTTCGATCTTTTCTACCAGAACATCCGCGCCAACGCGCTTGAGCGTGCCGCTGCGTTCAAGCGCTGAAGTCGTCAGATCATCACGGATGCGCCGCGACGAATTCGCGTAGCCGCCGATCGAGGTCCTCGGGTGCATCGATAAAGGGCGCGTGCCCGGATCCAGTCATGACCTGCACCGCTGCCATCGGGAGCGTCGCGGCCACGCGGGCGAGCGTCTCGACGGACTGGGTCT
>VFZQ01001098.1 GCA_016871135.1 Acidobacteriota bacterium
TGGCGTCGTTCTCCAGGATGATTGGCGTACCCAGGCGTTTTTCGATCGCGTCGCGGACCGGGTAGTTTTCTAAATAAGGGAGGTTGTTCGAGTTGGTGATGAAGCCTTCCTTGAGGCGGATGAAGCCTGGGACGCCGATGCCGACTCCGGCCAGGCGCGCGCCGGCGAAGTGCTGCTTGAGCGCATTGACGCCGTTCACGATGTCGCCGATGACGGCGTCGCGGCCGCCTTCGAAGTTTGTGTCGACGGCGATCTTTTCCAGGATTTTTCCTTCGCGCGAGACGGCGGCCGCGCGCAGGTTGGTGCCGCCAAGGTCGACGCCGATCGAGTATTCGGTCATTTACTTGTTCATCCCCATTGTGAGTAGCAGAAAGGCAAATTGTTCGGCTGTTTCTTCCAGAGCGGCGTAGCGGCCGGACTTGCCGAAGTGGCCGGCACCCATGTTGATTTTCATCGCGAGAATGTTCTTGTCCGTTTTCAGCGTACGGAGTTTGGCGACCCACTTCGACGGCTCCCAGTAGGGCACGCGCGGGTCGTTGAGGCCGCCTGTCGCAAGGATGTTTGGATAGGCTTTCTTCGCGAGGTTGTCGTAGGGCGAGTAGGACTTTATGTAGTCGTAGAACTGTTTGTCATCGGGGTTGCCCCACTCTTCGTATTCGCCTACCGTGAGCGGAAGCGTGGCATCGGACATGGAGTTCAGCACGTCGACGAAGGGCACGAGCGCGAGCGCGGTATGGAAGAGATCGGGGCGCAGGTTAACGACGGCGCCCATCAGCAGACCGCCGGCGCTTCCGCCCATAATGGCAAGCTTTGAAGGTGCGGTGTATTTCTTGGCGACGAGGTGTTCGGCGGCGGCGATGAAGTCGGTGAAGGTGTTCTTCTTGTTGAGCAGTTTGCCGGTGTCGTACCAGTGGCGGCCCATCTCGGAACCGCCGCGAATGTTGGCGACGGCGAAGGCGAAGCCGCGATCGAGAAGGCTGAGGCGCGAGGCGTTGAAGGTGGCCTCGGTATTGATGCCGTAGGAGCCGTAGGCGTAGAGCAGCATCGGCGATTTGCCGTCGGCCTTGAAACCTTTCTTGTACACGATGGCGACAGGGATCGACGTGCCGTCGGCGGCTTTGGCAAAGTGACGTTCGCTTGCGTATTGGGAGGCGTCGTAGCCGCTGGGGATTTGCTGTTGCTTGCGGAGCGTGCGCTGGCGCGTGGCGAGTTCGTAGTCGTAGACCGAGGACGGCGTGACGAGAGATTGATAGGTGAAGCGAACGGTCTTGGCGTCGTAGTTGGGATTGCCGTTGGGCTGCAGGGCGTAGACGGGTTCGGGCATGGCGACGATGTGATCGTCATCACCGTTCCATTTGCGTGCGTGGAGGCGGCGAAGCCCGTTTTCGCGTTCGGTGAGCGTGAGCCAGTCTTTGTATTCGGCGATTTGCTCGATGTAGACGTCGGCGCGGTGCGGGATGATGTCGCGCCATTCGCTTTCGCCGACCTTGGCGGCGCTGACCTTGAAGTTGATGGCGTTGTGGTTGTTGAGGATGAGGAAATTGCCGTCATGGTGATGGACGGCGTATTCGACGCCCTGGCGGCGTCCGGCGACGGATTTGAA
>VFZQ01001099.1 GCA_016871135.1 Acidobacteriota bacterium
GGCGAAGCGAAGGCCGGAGACTCGCTCGACGATCAACGCCAGGATGGCGTAACCGGTGTTGGAGTAACGGTAGGCGCTGCCGGGCTCGAAGAAGAGACTGGACTGTTGTTGGACGAAGGTGAGGACATCCTTGTCGCTCAGTTGCGGTGTGGCTTCGGGGACAGCGTCGTCATAGGGGCGAAGGCCGGATTCGTGTTGTAGAAGATGGCGAATGGTGATGGCTCGGGCGTAATCGGGCCAGTTCTGCAGGTGCTTGGAAACCGGATCGTCCAACTGGAGTTTGCCCTCGCGTTCGAGCAAGAGGATCGCCGTGGCGGTAAATTGTTTTGTGACTGAGGCCAGGCGGAAATTTGTTTTTGCAGTGACCCGGCGTTTGGCGGCGATGTCGGCGAATCCCTCGACGCGCATCGACTCAACCTTCCCGTCGCGGAGAACCATCGTCGCGAAGCCGGGCTCGATCGCCGCGGCGAGGAGCAAAAGAATCATCCACACCATCGTGCCAGATGTTATTCTCGATAGACAAAGAGTATGGAAATTTCCCGTCGCAACCTCATTCTTTCCGGCGCTCCGGCGCTGCTCTCGGCGCAGGGAGCTAATGAAAAAGTCAATGTCGGATGGATCGCCGCCGGCACGCGTGGCATGCACGTCATGAAGATGATGTATCAAGCCTTACCGGACAACGTGGTTGTATCGGCGGTGTGCGATACCTACGCCGGCAATCTGGCGAAGGGCAAAGACCAGATTCAGACGATGGGCAAGAACACGCCCAAGACGCACGTCGACTATCGCGACATCCTGAACGATAAGTCGATCGACGCCGTGTTCATCATGACGCCGGAGCATCTGCACTACGAGATGACGATCGCCGCGTTGAAAGCGGGCAAGCACGTCTACGTCGAGAAGCCGCTGGCGCACACGATCGAAGAAGGCCAGGAGATTGTTCGAGAGGCGAAGAAGTCCGGAAAAGTTGTGCAGGTCGGAACGCAGAACCGTTCAAACTCGCTATACATCAAGGCGAAGGAGATGGTGGCGCAAGGGATGATCGGCGAGGTGCATTATGTGCGCGCGTTCTGGTATCGCAACGCGATCGAACAAAGCCCTTGGAACTACGTGATCCCGGCCGAGGCGAACGAACAGAATACCGACTGGAAGCGGTTTACGGGCAGCGCCAAGAACCGCGCGTTCGACAAAGACCGCTACTTCCGGTGGCGCTTGTACTGGGATTACTCGGGCGGCATCTCGACCGATCTGTTGGTGCATCAGACCGACATCAGCAACTTCGTGTGCGGGAAGACCGAACCGATTTCGTGCGCGGCGTCGGGCGGGCTGTACCGCTGGACCACGGAAAAAGACAAGGGCGAGGTGCCGGATACACTGAGCGCGTTGTACGAGTATCCGGACAAGTTCCACATCAACTACTCGTGCTACTTCGGCAACGAACAGTATGGCTACGGCGAACAGTTCATGGGCAATGAAGGAACGATCGAAGTAATGAACCGGACGACGCTCCGCTTCTACACCGAGAAGTTCCGCGGCAAGCCACCGGCCCATGTGTCGGCGCGCAAGGAGTTCGTCGAAGAGAAGCCGGGTAACGAC
>VFZQ01001100.1 GCA_016871135.1 Acidobacteriota bacterium
GATCGTTGGCACGCTGCGAGGACTGGCTGGCGAAGAACCACGAGACCGCCATGCCGATCAGCAAGACGAGCGCGACCGTCGCGCTCAAAGCGGCCACCGCGGGATTGCGGCGGCACCACCGCCAAGCTCGTTCCGCTTGACCGACGGGCCGAGCCAAGATTGGGCGGCCGTCCCGCCAGCGCGTCAGGTCGTCGGCCAGTTCCGCCGCCGTGACGTAGCGGCGTTTCGGGTCTTTCGACAAGCATTTCAGCGTGATCGTAGAGAGATCACGCGGCACCAGGTGAGTCATGGATCGTGGACTCGGAGCTTCATCATGCACGACTTGATGCAGCAGCATTCGGACGTCGCCGCGGAACGGCAGTTCGCCGGTCAACAATTGGAACAGGATCACGCCCAGCGAATAAATGTCGCTGCGGGCATCGGCTTCGTGCGACCGGCCGCGGGCTTGTTCCGGACTCATGTAGGCCGGTGTGCCGAGAATCTGGCCGTCGAGCGTCATCGTGATCTCGCCCGCGTCGCGTTTGGCGAATCCGAAGTCCATGATCCGCGGCTTGCCATCCGCCGTGAGCATGATGTTCGATGGCTTCAAGTCACGGTGGATGACCCCTTGCTCGTGGGCGTGTTGCAAGGCGATGCCAATCTCCCGAGTCAGCGTGGCGGCCTCCTTCACGCTGAACCGCTTCGCCGTCAGGTACTGCGACAGCGTGACCCCTTCCACGAACTCGCTGATCAGATACGGGAACGTCTCGCTCCGGCCCACCGAGTGAATCGCCACGATCCCCGGATGCTGCAACTGCGCCGCGTTCCGTGCTTCCCGCACGAAACGGTCTTCATCCTCATCCGTGGCCAGCACCCCGCTGCGGGGAACCTTGATCGCCACGATCCGCTGCAACTGCTCGTCCCGAGCCTTGTAGACCGTCCCGAACGCGCCACGCCCGACGGCTTCCAGCAGTTCGAACTGCGCGATCTTCGGCAGCTTCTGCTTGTCCCACGTCAGGCTACGGCCCGCGTCCAGATGCACTGCGCTGCCACACGACGGACACGTCAAGTCCTCATCCACCGAGTCACTGACAATCTCAATCGGGTTGTGACAGTGCGGACAGTTCAACCGCGCTGCGAAGCGACTTCGGGAATGACGTCGTGAGCCAGGCGGCGGCAGTGCCGCCTCGCTCAGAGTCAGAGCGAACTGAGGAAATCGTCGCTCGTATTCGTCAACGGCGACGTCTTCCTCCAAACGACGACGCAGTTCCAATTCGTTGCTGACAAAGCGCCGAACGAATTTCTCGTCGGCGCGAAGCTCCGGAAACTGGTCGAGATAATGCTCGACCCGTGCCGGATGGCCACGCTTGAGACGAATCTCGAGATCGACCTCGATCAACTCTCGCAACAGCGCAGCCTTTGTGGGACCAGTTCCGATCAGATACTCGTAAATGACGGGCGTACTCGTTTCCCAGGCCAACTCAAATTGCTCAATAGCACGTTCCAATGCCGCAAAATCAAGGGACTCGCGATCCGGACAGTCTTCGCTATGACCAGGCATATCGGAATCTCAACGCAGGAACGCTCAGGGACCCAACGGCGCCA
>VFZQ01001101.1 GCA_016871135.1 Acidobacteriota bacterium
AATCCAGATCACTCGGTGATCCCGCGCAATGAGTTCTCGCAAGAATGCGAAATTATGAGTCGAACGTCGCCGGAGTTCGAGTGAGCCAATTCGCCGATCGCAATGCGATCACCCAGGAGTGTTTTCAGAAGGGGTTGTTGCTGCTAGGCTGCGGCGCCAGTTCGATTCGGCTCTGCCCGCCGCTGGTCATCGACCAACACGACGCAGACAGGGCCGTCGATATTTTGGATGAAGTGCTCTCTGCCATGAAGCAAGCGAACGAGTGGTCTGTCACACCTTAATTTGAGGGTCGTAGCCACGCTCGCCAGAGCGTGGGTTAAGTTATTCAGTAAACCACATTCCGGCGAACGTGGCTACAAAGTTGAACCCCCTTTTTAGCTGTGACAGACCACTAGAGTGGCAGGCTGGAACCAGTCCGCGCAGTTCCGGTGTCTGTTTGCCCCCGTGCCGGAACTGCGCGGACTCGTTCCAGCCTACTTCCCATTCACGAGCGATTTCGATGGAACCGTTACTCAAGCGGCTTGGCATTCGTGACACGAACAGCGGAGTCTGCTGCGGCGATTGGGTCGATCCACCCGGCAGCACAGCGATCACTTCGATCAACCCCGCCACAGCGGAACCGATCGCGACCGTCGCGACCGGTTCGCGAGAAGACTACGACCGGTGTGTGGCGGCTGCGCAACGGAGCTTTGCCTGCTGGCGCACGACACCGCCGCCACAGCGCGGCGAAATCGTCCGCCAACTCGGTCAGTTGCTTCGCGAACACAAACGCGACCTCGGACGGCTGGTGACGTTGGAAACAGGCAAGATCCTGTCGGAAGGGGAAGGCGAAGTCCAAGAGATGATCGACATCTGCGACTTCGCTACCGGCCTGTCTCGCCAGCTCTACGGATTGACGATCGCGAGCGAACGCCCGCGCCATCGGCTGTTCGAGCAATGGCATCCGCTGGGAGCGATCGGCGTCATCACGGCCTTCAATTTTCCCGTGGCCGTGTGGGCTTGGAACGCCGTGATCGCAGCCGTGTGTGGCAACACAATGATTTGGAAGCCATCGCCCACGACCCCGCTCACCGCGATCGCGGTTCAAAGCCTCGTCAATCGCGTGACGGCGGAGCACAAGTTCGAAGGCGTCTTCAATCTCTGCATCGGCTCTGAAGTAGGAAGATGGATGGCGGAAGATCGCCGCTTGCCGCTGATCTCGGCCACGGGGAGTTGCAAGATGGGGCGGAGCGTCGCGCAGACCGTTGGCGCTCGATTGGGGAGAACGCTGCTGGAACTGGGCGGGAACAACGGCCTGATCGTCACCGAGTCGGCCAATCTCGACCTCGCACTGCGAGCCATTCTCTTCGCCGCCGTCGGCACCGCCGGCCAACGCTGCACGACGCTCCGCCGCTTGATCATCCACGAGTCGATCGCCGCGACATTGATCGACCGATTGGTTGCCGCCTATCGCAGCATTCCCGTCGGGAATCCGCTCGACGACGGCGTCTTGGTGGGGCCGCTGATTAACGAATCGGCCGTCGCCCAAATGCTCGAAGCATTGGCAGCGGCTCGCCAGCAAGGTGGCGATGTCCTGTGCGGC
>VFZQ01001102.1 GCA_016871135.1 Acidobacteriota bacterium
GGGCTTGGTCCTCGTCGGGTTGGATTCTGTTCTTGGCGGAACGTCTTCTAACCCTACCAGGACCTTGCCTCTCTTCTTTCAGAGCCTAATTTGGACAGGCGTGGTGTTAAACACGCACGGCTCAGCCGATGCCTATGCCGATAGCCTTGTCGCCGTGGCGCGCGAAGCGTCCGGCCACGCGACTCCGCGAGCGGTGCTAGCAATGGCAAAACCGAACGAGCTTGAAGGGAGGCTCGTCGCCGTGCTCGACGGAGGCCGCCGCCGCCATGGCGCGGGACTGATAACCGTGCTGACCGCGCTCGCGATAGGCGTGGCCGCCGTGTCGCCGCTTGCCGCGTGGCAGGATCCCGCCGGTGTACAGATGAAAGGAAGCGTCCGCGATATCGTCGGCGTGATTCCCGGCGCGAAGGTCATCCTCACGCTGAAGACCGGCGGCTCGCCGTATTCGTTCGACACCGGCGCCGACGGTTCGTATTCCGTGGCAGGCCTCCCCGCCGGTAAATACGACGTTGAAGTATTGAAGCCCGGCTACAAGCGTTTCTCGTTGGGTGTCATAGAAATCGGCACGAAGTTGCATAGACTTGATCACTACATCGAAATCGGATCGATCCGGGAATCCATCACCGTCGATGGCGGCAAGGCGGAACAGCGCGCCGTATCCGCCGCGCCGTCCGAGCCGACGCGTCTCCGCGTCAGCGGCAACGTGCAAGCGGCGAAGATGGTGAATCAGGTGCGGCCGGTCTATCCGAAAGAGGCCAAAGTCGCCGGGATTCAAGGCTTGGTGCGCATGCAGGCGATCGTGGGAATCGAAGGCCAGATCGCGGGCTTGAAGCTGCTGTCGTCGCCGTCGCCCGAACTGGCGCGCGCCGCGATGGATGCGGTGGCGCAATGGAAGTACTCGCCGACGCTGCTCAACGGCAACCCGGTGGAGATTCAGACCGTCATCGACGTGAACTTCACTCTGGCACCATAGGTAGGGATGCCACGCACAATCGACGTACCGGGATTGCCGCCGAACAACGCGACCTACTCGCAGGCGGTGCTGATGAATGGACTGGTGTATGTGTCGGGACAGCTCGGCGTCGACCCGGCGACGCGCGAGCTGGTGGAGGGCGGGATTCAGCCACAAACACGGCGGGCGTTGGAGAATATCTCGGCTATCTTGAGCGCGGCCGGGACAAGCCTGGCGCGCGTCGGCAAGGTCAATATCTTTATCACCGACTTCTCGCTGCTGGGCGCGATGAATGAAGTCTATGCGCAGTACTTTCCGCAGCGCCCCGCGAAGACGACCGTCGAGATCACGCGGCTCGACAAAGGTGGGCTGATCGAAATCGAAGTCGTCGCGGAAGCTTAGATTTCCCAGACGCGTTGGAGATCGACTACGAGTCCGGCGACCGGCCCCTCGCCGGCAATTGTCTTGGCGCCTTCGATCGTTTCCGGCTCTTGGCCGGGCCGGTAGATGGTCACGGACTGGTGCTGCGGGTCGATCATCCAGCCGAGCTCGGCGCCGTTGGCGAGCCACTCGAGCATTTTCTCGTGGATCTTCCGGCGGCGATCGGAGGGCGACAAGATTTCGATCAC
>VFZQ01001103.1 GCA_016871135.1 Acidobacteriota bacterium
GCGAACCTCGACGTGCGAAAAACCTTCGTCGCGCGCGCCAAGGTAGTGCAGTCGCTGCGCCGCCAGCTGGACGAACGTGGGTTTATCGAAGTGGAAACGCCCATGATGCAGCCGCTCTACGGCGGCGCGGCGGCGCGGCCGTTCGTCACGCATCACAACACGCTCGATCTCGATTTGTACTTGCGCATCGCGCCGGAGTTGTACTTGAAGCGGCTGATCGTGGGCGGCATGGACCGCGTCTACGAAATCAATCGCAACTTCCGCAACGAAGGCATCTCGATACAGCACAACCCCGAGTTCACGATGCTCGAGTTCTATCAGGCGTTCACCGACTACGAAGGCCTGATGGACTTCACCGTGGAACTGCTGCGGCAAACGGCCATCGATGTCACTGGCGGAACGACCGTCCAGTTCGGCGATCACACGTTGGACTTCTCCAATATCCGTCGATTCACAATGCGCGAAGCGGTGCTCGAGTTCTGGCCCGGCGACAACAAACCGTCGATGGAAAACCTGCAAGACGCCGAGTGGGTTAAGGCGCGGGGCGGCAAACACACGCCCGGCGAATCGCTGGTCGAGCTGTTCGAGCGCTACGTCGAAAAGAACCTCGTTCAGCCGACGATCATCTACGAGTACCCGGTCGAAGTTTCGCCGTTATCGATGCGCAACCGGCGCGATCCGGCGTTCGTCGACCGCTTCGAGATTTTCTGCGAGGGCATGGAGATCGGCAACGCCTACACCGAGTTGAACGATCCGAACGAACAGCGCAAGCGCTTCGAACAGCAGCTTGGAATGAAAGAGCGCGGCGACGAAGAGGCCCATCAGATGGACGAGGACTACGTCCGCGCGCTTTGTTACGGCATGCCGCCGACCGCCGGCGAAGGCATCGGCATCGACCGGCTGACAATGCTGCTGACCAACTCGCGCTCCATCCGCGACGTGATCCTATTCCCGCTGCTGCGGCCCGAAGGTGAGATCGGCATCGCGTCGCTGCTTCGAGGCGTGGAGGCCGATGCCCAGTCTGGCGTTTGAGAGTTTCGTCGCCCGGCGATACCTCACCGCCAAGCGGCGTCAGGCGGTGATCTCGGTGATCACCGTAATCTCGGTGCTTGGCGTTGCGGCGGGCGTGATGGCGCTGATTATCGCGCTTTCAATCACGAACGGATTTCGAAATACATTGCAGCGTAGCCTGCTCGGCGCCACCGCGCATGTGAGCGTAGTGGAGAAGGAACTCGGCATCGGTTTTGAAGAATGGCAGCCGCTGCCCGCGAAACTCGCGCAGCTTCCGCATGTGGTGTCGGCGACGCCGGCGTTGTATTCGCAGGTGCTGTTTTCGGGGCCGCAGCAAGGACAAGGCGGTTTCCTAAAAGGCGTACCGGAGTCGGCGAAACACGAGCGCGCGGAGTTGGCGAAGTACCTGAAGCAGGGCGATATCGCGCGCTTGAAGGAGACGCGGGAAGGCTATCCGCCGATCCTGCTTGGCGCGAAGTTGGCGCAACGCACGGGCATGTTGCTCGATGCCATCGTGACCGTGATTATCCCCAACGGCGAGATCACCCCTATGGGCGCGCGGCCATAGG
>VFZQ01001104.1 GCA_016871135.1 Acidobacteriota bacterium
ATTCGACGCCGGCCCCCACTGAATCCCGCCGAGCACGCCGCCCTTGCCGATCCGCGTGCTCCAAACAATCTCGCCGTTCTTCGCCGGGTCGACGCCGCGCACCTCGCCCGACTTCTGCGCGATCAACAACAACCGTGGCTTTTCAATCAAAATCGCCGACGCGCCGAAATCGAAATCGGGGCCGTTCGAGTCTGGACAGTTGACACCATCGGGCAACGGGCAACTGCTGTTGTAAGCATCGTTGGCCAGATACTGCTTCGACCACTCGATCTTTCCGGTATCCATGTTGAGCGCCAGCAGCGCATCGCTCGTCAGCGTCGCCGGATCGGAGTAGTTGTCGCCCGTCATAAAGTAGACCAAACGTGCCGCCGGATCGAGTGTCGGCGAAGCCCAGATGCCCGCGCCCGACGGCCCGATTGCCTTCGCGCCTTTCTTCGTCAGACCGCGCGGCTTCGGCTCGTCGATCGTGTACGTCTTCCACAACACCTTTCCCGTGGCCGCGTCCAAAGACATCGCGCTGCCGCGAAAGGTGCAGCACGCGTAACCTGGTGTAATCGCTACCGACTCTTCATACGACGCCACGCCGACGTACAACTTGCCGTCGTAATAGGCGGGCGTAGATGTCACCATCGCCGCCGCATGCTCATCGGCCTTCACTTGCCAGTTCGGCACGCCCGTCATCGCGTTGATCGAGTAAATCCGCCCGCTGACGTCTCCCGCGAAAACACTCCCGTTTGCGATGACGATCCCGCTGCGGACCTGCGACGTAACCTCGGTAGCCCAATGCGTGCAACCCGTCGCCGCGTCGAGCGAATAGATCACTCCTTCTTGCGTGCCGAAATACACGCGACCATTCGCCACCGCCGGTTGCGAACGAATCACGGTCGCATCGGGCACGCCAAACGCCCACTTCAATTTCAGCTTCGGCACATCGGCCGCCGACAGTCCGGGCGCCGCCTGATACCGCAGATTCGAACCACCGCCCCACGACGTCCATTCACCGCCAACCGCCGGTTTCAACGTAGACGCGCAGCGGTTCTTCAATCGGTCCGCCGCGATCGACGACGCCCCCGCCTTCCCTAGCCACGCCGACACCGCCCGACGCTCCGACCGCCCCATCGCAGCCGACTGCGCTTTCATCACGCCCACTTCCATCGCTTTCAGAATCGCCGCGCTCGACATCTGCCGCAGCGCCGCCTGTGGCGGTATGCGATTGTTACCCGCGGCCTCATGACACGAAGCGCAATGCTTCTTGTAAATCTGCGAACCGAGCGGATCGTCTGCGGCAGCTAAGGCCATCGACAAGAAGATTGCAAATCGCATAGGATTGGCAGGATATCATTTCCTCAGGAACCATCATGCTCTACACACGACGCGACATCGGAAAAATCGCGCTGGCCTCCACAGCCGCGCCGCTTCTCGCCAAGCCGAACTCTACGATCCACGGAGTCAACATCGGCGTCATCACCTATAGCTTCCGTTCGCTGAATGGAAGCGCCGAGGATACGTTGAAACACACGCTCGAATGCGGCTTCAGCGGTATTGAACTTATGAGCAACAACGCTGAAGGCTTCGCCGGA
>VFZQ01001105.1 GCA_016871135.1 Acidobacteriota bacterium
TGAGCGCGACAATGGCCGCGATTCGCACTATCTGGAAGGGCTGGCATGGGTGGCACGCGGCGCCGTTCTGCTCGGTGAACCGGTTCGCGCCGCGGAGCATGACAAGAGACTGCGCGCGTTGATCGACGAGAAACTTGCCGCCGGTGCGGATCCGGCCAAGGACAACGCGCTTGTCGGCGCGCTCGGCGCACAGATCGAAGTGCACGCGCAGATCCTGAAAAAGAAGGACGCGGTCGCCTATCTCGACGGCCAACTTGCGAAATTCGCGAAGCCGATATCGCTGCGCACGCGCATCTACAAGCGCCGCAACATGCTGAAATTTGCCGGCGCGCTCGCGCCGGAGTTCATCGTCGAAGAGACGTTGTCCCCGAAGCCTGTCGCCCTATCGGAACTGAAGGGTTCGCCGGTGCTGGTTTTCGGCTGGGCGCAATGGTGCGGTGATTGCCGCGCGCAGGCGGCGGCGATCGGCCGCATTCGCAAGAAGTATGAATCGCGCGGCCTGCGCATCGTCATGCTCACGCGCTTCTACGAGTCCGACAAAACCGCCGAACGCGCGGCGATCGCGAAGGTCTGGAACGAGTCCTATCGCGATCTGGACGGCGTGGCGTCGCTGGTTTCCGAGAAGAGCATGGAACGCTGCGGTGTTTCGTCGACGCCGACCTTCACGCTGATCGACAAGAAAGGCAAGGTCGCCGCTTATCTTCCCTTTCGTTTAACCGAAGCGGAGTTGGACCGGCGGATCGCCGCCCTACTATAGTTACTTGCCGAACCGCAGCACGAGTCCGCCGGCCACGGTTGGGTTGTGTTGACGCCCCGCGCCCGAGCCCGCGTTGAACAGCGGAGACCCGGTGTAGTTGTCGCGAATTTCGCCGCGCAGTCCGATCCAGCGCCAGCCGCGTACATCGACCCCCGCGCCATAGGTAACCGTTCCCGTGTTACTGGTGCGCGCCACTCCGCTGGCCGCGCCGGCGATGTTGAGAAGGCTGTGCTCGTAGACGGCCAAGCCGGCGCCGGCGAACACGAACGGCGCGATCGGCGAGCCCGGCGCCAGTTTCACGCGAATCTCGGGCGTCAGGTAGATCGTCGCGAAGTCGCGAATCGCCAAACGATTCGCGGTCGTGACGTCACGCAACGGGCTGGCGATGAAATTGACGGCGCCATATACCGCGGCTTTGTCCCCTCCAGCCAGCCGAACGCCGTAGTTGGCGTGCAGGGACATGCCGCTGCCCAACGATAGCGAACTCGATCCGATCTTGCGGTCTTGCTTCAAGACGCCGCCGAGCAGCAAGCCCAGTTCCTGTTTCTGTGCGGCGAGCGTACCGGCGGACAGTAGAAAAACGATGGAGAGTAGTTTTGTCATAAGCCTTATTTGTGGAGGGTGGGCCAGTTTTTGTCGCCGGACTGAATCAGCTCAGCCATGCGCTCGGACCATTTCTTTTGAATGCTCGAGTTGTAGTTGAGATACAGTTTTCCGGCGACGATTTTCCATGCATTCGGATCGGCCGGCGCCGTGTAACCGTTGCCTACGGCCCAAGCGCAGTAGCCGCCAAACTGTGGAGCGTATTTGGCCGGATCGGTTA
>VFZQ01001106.1 GCA_016871135.1 Acidobacteriota bacterium
GTTTCCGGCGGCATCACACTCTTTCCGCCCGACGCTGGTGAAACGCCGAAGGCGATCATTTCCGTCGATCGCGCAAAAGGTGTTTCCGCCAGCTTTCCCCGCTTCTTGCCCGACCGGAAGCGTTTTCTCTACTGTTCGCAGACCCAAATTCGCTTGGGCTCCGTCGACGAGCCTGGGCCACCTTCCGGCCCTTCGTACGGCGACTGCGAATTGGCCACGAAGATCACGCAAATGGAAGACGGCACGACCCGCGCACTGTTCCGTCGCGGAGAGGCGTTGCTGTCACAGCCGGTCGACCCCGTCACTTTGTCGCCGCTAGGCGAAGCCACCGTCGAAGCGCCGAGCGTCGACCTAACCGGCCTGGCGTTTGCGGCATCGCTTAGCCCGAAAGATGTTCTGGCATACCGGCCTGTCATTTCCCGCGCCGCTTTTCTTACTTGGTATACCCGCACCGGCGAGGTGACCGGACGCCTGAAAGAAGAAACTGCCTATCTCTCCGTCGAATTGTCACCGGACGGCAAATACGCCTTGACGACGAATGGCGAATTCTCCCGGCCGCAGCTTTCGTTGATCGACTTAGCCCGAGACTTGCGCACTCCGATCGGTCCGAGCGGCGGAGCCTATGCGAGGGCCGTTTGGGCTCCAGACAACGACCGATTCGTTTATTTGGGGCCCACGTTTCAGTCTACACGCGCCGAATTGTTGCAACAGCGCCTCTCGCGTGGCGAGGCTGGGAAGCCGCTCGAAGGCATTCCTCCAGGCGCCGCGCCGCAATCGTGGTCGCCTGACGGACGCTGGTTGCTATACGTCAGCGCCACGGATCTTTGGCTATACGACTTCGAGGCGAAGAAAACGCGGCTGTTTGCCGGCGGTCCGGGTTTTCAGACGTCAGGACAATTTTCGAGAGACGGAAAGTGGATTGCCTTCACCGACGCAGAGCAAACGCGCATCGTTGTGCAGAACGTCGCCAGCGGCCAACGCTGGCAAGTAGCGGAGGGTTCTCAACCTCGCTGGGGGGCGAACGATCGCGAGATCTTTTTCCTCAGCCCGTCAAGAGAACTATTTGTCGCGCCCTTTTCGAAAGACGGCCCCGGAACGCCGAAGGCTCTTTTTCGCATCCAGTCGATGCAGACGAACATCAATGCCTACCCCTACGACGTCCACCCCGACGGGAACCGCATCCTGGTCGCCGCCGGGGCCAACGACGCCGTCCGCTTCCCGCCGATCACGGTCATCGTCAACGCCACCACCGGTCGCCGCTGATCACTTCACGTATTTCTCAAACCAGCCGAGAATGTGTTCGAGCTTGGCTACTCGGTGTGACGGAAACGCTCCGCGGATGCCGTGGGGTTCTTTGGGGATGCGGACGAGGACGGTATCGATCTTGCGAGCTTTGAGGGCGAAGTAGAACTCTTCGCTCTGTCCGATCGGCGTGCGCCAGTCTTCCTCGCCGGTGAGGACCATCGTCGGCGTCGTCACCTTCCCGGCAAAAAACACCGGCGAGTGCTCCAGATACGGCTTCACATCGTCCCACGGCGCGGCCTTCATCCACCGCATCATCGTCAAGCCGATATCGCTC
>VFZQ01001107.1 GCA_016871135.1 Acidobacteriota bacterium
CCCCTGCTTGGCCGGAAGAAATCCGCCGAACACAAACGTATCGGTCGGCAGCCCTCCGGCGCACAACGCCGCCAGCATCGCCGACGGCCCCGGAATCGGAATGACCGCAATCCCCTCGGCTGCGGCCGCGGCCGCCAGCCGATACCCCGGATCGGAAATCAGCGGCGTACCCGCGTCACTGATCAGCGCGATCCGTTCGCCGCCCCGCAGCGCGTCCAACAACTCCCCGGTCCGGTCGTTTTCATTGTGGTCGTGGTAGCTGACCAGAGGCTTCGAAATGCCGTAGTGATCGAGCAATTTCCGGCTGTGGCGCGTGTCTTCACACGCGATCCGGTCGACCTCCTCGCGGAGGATACGGAGGGCCCTGAGAGTAATATCCTCAAGATTTCCGATGGGAGTGGCGATAAGATAAAGTGCGGAAGACACTCTTCGTCACTATACTTGAGAAAGGAGAACCCGGGATTGAGTCCTGAATCTAGCGCAGGGACAGCGCCTTTCTATACGTGGAAACCCACGGACAAATCGGTGTCGGTCCAGATCCAATTCGACATCGTCGATCGCATCTTGCTTGAAGTCATGAAGGGTTTTGGCTCGGTGCCCAAGCGCGGCGCCGAAGTCGGTGGCATTCTCCTGGGCACCGCCGAGCGCAATAAGCTCGGCGAACTCCTCGTCAAGATCGAAGACTTCGAACCGGTGAATTGCGACCACGCCCAAGGCCCGTCCTATGTTCTCTCCGAATCCGACCGCGAGGTCTTCGACGAAGCCTGCGAACGCTGGCAGCGCGGCCCGGACCGCCGCATCTACGCCGTCGGTTACTATCGCGGCCACACCCGCGATGGCGTCTGTTTAGCCGCCGAGGACCTCGCGCTCCTGGAAGATCAGTTCCCCGGCGACGAAGCGATCGCGCTCGTCGTGAAACCCTACGCCACGAAAGTCAGCACCGCGGGTATCTTCTTCCGCGAAGAAGGCCAGTTTAAGGCGGACTCCACTTATCTCGAATTCCCATTCCGCCGTAAAGAACTCGGCGGCGGTTCGTCGGGTTCCGAACGCCTGGCGTCGGCCGCCCGCTTCGGCCAGCAGCGAGTCTACGACGAGCCCGTCTTCGCACCCGCTTCACAGCCACAGCCCCAAGTTCTCGAATCCGCCCCTCCAACCGCGCCGACGTTCGGCATCGCCGCCGAGCCTCCGAAAAAAGGCAAAGGCGTCCGCGGTGGCTGGGTCTGGATCCCGCTGTCGTTTATCTTCATGCTGCTCGGCACGGTAATCGGATTCCAAATCGCACTCAGCATGCGCCCGAAGCAGCCCGCCAATCCATGGATCGAAGCTTGGGACATGGCGCTTACCGTGAAGCAGAACAACGCCGAACTTCTGGTCAGTTGGGATCCGCTCGCGCCCGCCATCCGGAACTCCAACCGCGGCGTACTCTACATCCAGACGCGCACCGACACGCATAACGTCGAACTGAAGGGTTCACAACTTCAGGCCGGCAGCGTAATTTACCGCAGCGTCCCCGAGCGCGCCGTCTTCCGCCGCGAGGTCTTTCCGCGCGAACGCGCCAACGTCAGTGAAACCGCCG
>VFZQ01001108.1 GCA_016871135.1 Acidobacteriota bacterium
ACAATTATTAACTTATGCAACTAAGCACTAGCTAATTTATATATCGACAGTTTACTGACTTCTATTAGCCGATCGACTCGAACTCTGTTGATCTGTTCGGCCTGGCGAAACGATTATGCATGTCGCGCCATCCACCGAACGACGGCCTCGCAGTAGTCCTGAAACAGCAGATCCTCTACTTCGCGATGTGCCCGCCCGCACACATTGGCGAACCAACAACAAATTCGCGACGTTCGAGCACGCGATCAACAAAAGCGCGAGCGTGACGGCGAACATCGTAAACAGGATCGGCCGGCCGGTATGACGCGCGACTTCTTCGGCGTACGGCTCGGCCATCACAATCATCGTGCGGTTGGAATCCGGGTTTTCCGCCTCCAGGCGCTTGGAGACTTCACGCAAATTCCCGTTCAGCCGGTCGATGGCTCCGGCTCTAACCCGCCCAATAGCCGACAAGAATCGATTTGTTCGGTTCCTGCGCTCCGAGTCACCTAACGCCAACGGCGCGAGTACATCGACAATACCGATCGTCTTAAATTGACACGACTCCGGCAATACGCCGACGATCGCATATTGCTCGCCATTCAACTTTACCTCCGACCCCGGACCAACGCCGTGAGTCTTCGAAAACGATTCCGAGACCACGGCGACTCGATGGTTTCCGAGTACGCCCTCGCCCGGTTCGAACGCCCTTCCAGCGTAAGGTTTCACACCCAGCACGTCGAGGAAGTTCGTCGACACCCGCGCGCCGCGCAGCCGCTCGGCTTCGCCTTCGCCCTTCACTGAAAACGAGCTTTGCGTGAACACCGCGAACTCACCCAATGCCGCTTGTTCGATATCGGCGAAGTCGCCGGCCGATACCCCGCGCGCGGAACCATCCGGCCGTAGCGTACGAAGATTTACCAGTTCCTCGGACCGCGGAAACGGCATCGGCTCGATTACCCAGGCGTTCAGGAAACTGAACATAACAGTCGCACCGGAAATCCCGGCAACGAGAATGATCACCGCGATCCAGGCAAAGCCGGGATGCTTCCGGAGCGAACGCAACGAGAATCGAAAGTCGTCGAGCATGCATCAGGATATGCACAATATCGGCCATCGTAACTGCATGAATCCACGCGCGGGCGTCAAACGGCGATGTCCGCTATTGGGACTCGCCGTCCGTTTCCTCGACGAGTTTCTCGACCGACATCGCGAACACCGCCATCTTCCCGTCGCGGTCGGACTGAAACGCCAACCTTGCCGAGTTCGCGGAAAACACCGCGCGTGCTTCCGCCGACCGGTGCTCGCAAATCGGCAGTTCGCGCACTGGCGTCCGCAGCAGAAGCACTAGATACGGCGACGCCTTGCTCGCGCTTGTGCCGAGAAATACCGAGGCGTCGCCATTCCGCTGAAATCGCCCAAACTGTGAGGTCCGCGCAACCGGCACATCGGTTCCCTCTTCCGGATTCAGCTCGCGCAATTCGGGCAACCCGCCGTTACGCACAAGGTACAACAGCGTCGTGCCATCGGCCGACCATTGCGCGTCGAGGATCTCGCCGGAGGCAGTCTTCAAAGCGATTTCATTCTTT
>VFZQ01001109.1 GCA_016871135.1 Acidobacteriota bacterium
CTTGCAAGCTATTGATTTATTTGGCTCCCCGGGTAGGATTCGAACCTACAACCCTTCGGTTAACAGCCGAATGCTCTACCGTTGAGCTACCGAGGAGCGACGTGCGTACGAACACCATTATTCCAAACGCTGGCCACGTTCGTCAACTTTCGCTCAACGGTTTCGCAACCAATCGGCCAACCGGGCCGGCCAGCTCGACAACGCCACGTCGCTCCAGCCCAGACCGACGCCGTGTGGTCCCTTCTCGTAGATGTGCAGTTCCGCCGGAACGCCGTGCTTGCGGAGCGCCAGATAAAACAAAACACTGTTCTCCGGCGGCACTCCCGTATCGGCGTCGGTGTGAAACAGAAACGTCGGAGGCGTCTCTTTCGTCACCGCGCGTTCGTTCGATAAATTCTGAACGAGCGCGCTGTCCGGCGTTTCTCCCAACAAGTTCCTCCGGCTGCCCTTGTGAACGTAGGCTTCTTCGGTAAACGTGATAACGGGGTAACAGAGAATCGCGAAATCCGGCCGCGAACCCGCTCGGTCGATCGCATCGGCGGCGGAAGGATTGCCCGCGTCGAAATGCGTTGCAACCGTCGCCGCCAAGTGTCCGCCCGCCGAAAATCCCATCACTCCGATCTTCCCCGGATTGACATGCCACTCCGCCGCCCGCGCGCGAACAATCCGCAGCGCGCGCTGTGCGTCACCAATCATCACTGGATGCCGATACCGCGGCCCCAGGCGGTACTTCAGTACGAACGCGCTGATGCCCTGCGAATTCAACCACTGCGCGATTTGCTTGCCCTCGTGGTCGACCGCCAGCGCACCGTATCCGCCGCCGGGGCAAACGACAACCGCTTTGCCGTTCGGATTTTTCGCGATCCAAGGCGTGAGCGTGGGAACATCCCGATCTTCCGTGCCGATAGCCCCCGGCGCGCCCACGGCCCACAGTGGAAAGGAAGGTGGCTCGGCGCCCGGCCGCTGTGCCAGTAGAGCGACGCCGGCAACAAGAGAAAGAACGATCACACGCATGCGTTTGGTAACCTCGAAGTCAATATTATGCCCACTGCGCAAAACATTGACGATCTTATCGCGATCCTCGGCAACATCCTAGACGACGCCCGTGCGCGCCAATCCCGCGACGGCTACTTCCCCGCCCTCTATCGCCTCGTGACGATCGCCGTGAAAGAAGGTATCGCCAGCGGCCGCTTCCAGGACGGCCCCCGCATGGAGCGCCTCGATGTTGCCTTCGCAAACAGATATCTCGACGCCTACGACGCCTACCGCGCGAACGGCCCGATGAGCGAGAGTTGGAAGATAGCCTTTGCAGCCGTCGGGACATCGGATCGTATCATCCTCCAGCACTTACTGCTCGGCATGAACGCGCACATCAATCTCGATCTCGCCGTATCCGCCGCGAGCATCGCGCCCGGTGCCGCCATCAGCAGTTTGCAGCACGATTTCAGCGCGATCAACGACATCCTCAACGAGCAGATTGACCGCGTACAAAACGCCATCGCGCGCGTGAGTCCCGCCATGTGGGTGCTCGACAAAGTAGGCGGCCGCAACGA
Organism: Acidobacteriota bacterium; assembly: GCA_016871135.1. Lineage (GTDB taxonomy): Bacteria > Acidobacteriota > Terriglobia > Bryobacterales > Bryobacteraceae. The sequence continues at coordinate 1,554 of VFZQ01001109.1, forward strand.
AGAACGCCTCGT
>VFZQ01001110.1 GCA_016871135.1 Acidobacteriota bacterium
AAGAGCGCCGGTTGATACACCGCGGGCAGAAATCCGTTCGTGTACATCGGCTGCCCGGCTTCGGGCGTGCCGTGCGGGTCGGGCATGACAACGTAGGCGGGAAGCGACGAAGACTCTGTGCCGAGTCCGTAGGTGATCCAACTGCCCATCGACGGAAAGCCCGGAATAATGCGGCCCGACATGAGCTGATACTGCGCTGCCGAGTGAACGACCATGTCGCCGTGCATGCCGCGCAGCACGCAAAGCTCGTCGGCGATTGACGCTTGGTGCGGCAGCAGATCAGACACTTCCAGTCCTGACTTGCCGTGCTTCGCAAACGTCCGTTTCGTGCCGAGAATGCGCGAAGCCGCGTTGACGTTCTGATACTGCACATCGCCGAACTCGGCAGGGCGCTTCTGGCCGTGCAGCTTGTTGAGCAGCGGCTTGGGATCGAAGGTTTCGAGGTGCGACGGACCACCGGCCTGGAATAGGAAGATCATCGCCTTCGCTTTCGCGGGAAAGTGCGGCGGCTTCGGCGCGAGCGGGTTGTAACGCTGTGCGTCCGCGCTCATCGATGCGAAAGCAAGTCCGCCGAATCCAGCGAAGCAGTCCGCAAGAAAGTCACGGCGATTGCGGGCGAAGCGAATGTGTTCAGACATGTCAGTTCACGTAGAGAAAGGCGTTGGTGTTGAAGAGCGACAGCGCGAATTCGGTTTCGGCCGCGGGGTCGGGGTCGTCGAGATACTTCATGGCAAGGGTACGTTCAGTCGCGTTCGGAGCGCGTCCGGCAATGAGGCGGAAGGCGTGATCGATGCGATCTTGCGTTGTCTTCTTTTCCGCCTTCAACCGCGCTGCCAGCGATTTCGCGAGATCGTTCGACAACGTTCCGTTCAGCAGTTCCAAAGCCTGCGGGGCGTGCGTCGATTCATCGCGGCGCGCGCAGGAGAGCAGCGTGTCGGGCGAATCGAAAACCTGATTGAACGGCTGGATCAAGTTGCGCTTGTAGATGAGGTAGATCGTGCGCCGGTCGTGCTCTTTCTTGTCTCGCGTGGCGACCCAATACTGCGGACGCTTCAGATCCTTGATCAACTCTTCATCGATGGAAATAAGTACGCTGGGCCCGGCGGCCTTCGTATTCAAGCGGCCCGATACAGTCAGCATGGTGTCGCGAATTTCCTCGGCGGCGAGGCGCCTCCGATTCCATTTCCAAAGCAGTTTGTTCGAAGGATCTTTCTCTCGAGCGACCGCTTCCGTAGGCGACTTCGACGCCTGCCGATACGTGCTCGACAGCATCATCATGCGATGCAGCGGCTTCATCTTCCAGCCGTTGGCGACATATTCATTAGCCAGGAAATCGAGCAGCTCCGGATGCGTCGGTCGCACGCCCATGCGGCCGTAATCGTTGGGCGTCGCGACGATTCCGCGTCCGAAATGATAGCTCCAGATCCGATTCACTATGACGCGCGAGGTGAGCGGATGATCCGGCTGCGTGACCCACTCAGCCAGCTTCGTGCGCGGCTTCTCCGTCGCCAGCGGCATCTCCGGCGTGCCTTCAGGCAGCAGAATGCCGAGCGGCCGCATG
>VFZQ01001111.1 GCA_016871135.1 Acidobacteriota bacterium
TCGGTGAAATAGAGCGGCAGCCAGTTCGAGAAGATCCAGTTGCCGATCGCGATCAGCGCTGCCTCGGTGAGAATCACACGATAGAGGGGCGTGCGGAAGATCGATTGCAGCGTGCCCGAAACCGGCTCCGCCAAGCGTCGCGCTGATTGCGCTGGAGTGGCGTCCGGCAAGAGGAAGCTCGCGATGACGGCGAGAACGATGCCCGCGCCACCGAGCGCGAAGAACGCCGGGCGCCAGCCGTAGAGGTCACCGAGGTATCCGGCGAGCGTGCCGCCCGCGACCATTCCGAGACTGAGGCCAGCGGAATGGATGCCGATGGCCGTGGCGCGGGTATCGTGGTCATGGAACTCGGCGAGGAGCGCGATCGCGGCTGGAAGATAGAGGCATTCCGTCAGCCCGAGAAAGAGCCGGAGGGCTTGCAGTTGCCACGCAGCCGTGACGAGTCCGGAGAGTGCGGTGACCGCGCTCCACGCGGCGAGACTGCCGATCACGAGCTTGCGCCTGTTGAAGCGGTCGGCGATGCGTCCGGCGAATGGTGATCCGGCCGCGTAGCTCCACAGGAACAGCGAACCGGTCAGCGCCATGCCGACATCGGTGAGGTCCAGACCGGTTCGCAGCAGGGGAAACAGGGACGAGATTGCCGTGCGATCCGCATAGTTCAGCCCGCCAATGCAGACGAAGAGGGCCAGGACCGTCCATTTGGATCGCATGGGCGAGACATCAGAAAGAGTATCGCAACGAGAACTGGATCTGCCGCGACGGGCCGGCGGAGAAGATTCTGCCCACGGTGGCGGCCGACAGATTGCCCACTGGGAACCCGAGCGCCGGTGTGTTGAACGCGTTGAAGATTTCGCTCCGGAACTGGAGTTCGTGGCCTTCGCGGATGGCGAATCGCTTCATCAGCGCGAGGTCGAAGTTGACGAGTCCGGGAGCGGAGATGATGTTGCGGCCCGCGTTGCCGAAGCAGACAAGCGGATTCTGCAGCGTTGCGAAGACCGCGGCGTTGCGGCAGTCCGGCGCGTTGCGGAAGGCGCCGGTGTTGAACCAGCGGTCCGCGGTCTGCGTGGAGGGAATCGGATTGACGCCGCTCACGACATCGGGCCGAACCAGGCTCCCGACGCCGCTATTCGCGGTGTCGACGCCGGAGACGACCGTGATGGGAAGTCCCGTGTTGAGGCTGGCGATGCTGTTGAGCTGCCAGTTGCCCAGAATCCAGGTGACGGCGCTGTTCGAAGAACCGTACTTCTTGCCCTTTCCGTAGGGAAGCTCGTAGACGAGGCCGGTCGTGAAGCGATGGCGCATGTCGAAGGTGGAGCGGCCGCGGTTTTCGCCGTCGAGGTTCCAGTTGTTGATAGTCTGCTGCGCGGTACCGCCCGCGCGGATTTCGGTGCCCGTGTCAATCGACTTACTCCACGTGTAGGAGTTGAGCATCGTCAGTCCATGGAAGCCGCGATGTTCGCTCTTGATCTGTAGCGAGTTGTAGTCCCACATTTCCGTTTTGAGCCGCGCGTGCGAATCTCCTGGATGCTCGTCCGCATCAATATCGATAGGGGTTTGAAG
>VFZQ01001112.1 GCA_016871135.1 Acidobacteriota bacterium
TCGAGATCTTGCACCGCGGATCGCCCGCGCCCGACGTCCACCACTTGCGCCCGTTGATGACGTAGGAGTCTCCATCCCGCGTAATCGACGACGCAATATTCGTCGCATCCGACGACGCGACATCGGGCTCCGTCATCGCAAAGCACGACCGGATCTCGCCCGCCAGCAACGGCTTCAGCCACCGGTCTTTCTGCTCCTCGGTGCCGTAGCGCATCAGCACTTCCATGTTGCCCGTGTCCGGCGCCGAGCAGTTGAAAACCTCCGCCGCCATCGGCGAACGGCCCATGATTTCGCACAGCGGCGCGTAGTCCAGGTTCGACAACTCCGCGAACAGGTTCCACAACCCCGCCGCGCGCGCCTTGATTTTCAACTCTTCGATGGCAGGCACCGGCTGCCACCGGTCGCCGTCCAGAACTTCTAAATCGTGCCGCTTCTCATTCGGATAAACATGTTCATCCATGAAGGCGCGGAGCCGCCGTTGATAGTCGAGCGCTCGCTCGGAGAATGCAAAGTCCACGGCTCAATATACAACGCTCTACCGCTTCTTCGCCCCCTTCTTCACCATCTCCTCGATCTTTGTCTTCAACTCCTTCGTCTCCTTCGAGTCCGGCAGCTTCTTCGCCAACCCCGCCGCCTGCTCGCAGAAGAACTTAAAGCGATCCGGCTGATCCGCCTTCAACGGCGCGAAAATTTCCGCGCGGTTCACCGCCGCTTCCGCCATGCCGCGCAAGAACACATCGACCGGCGCCTTCGCCGCGCCCGACGCAAACGCCTCGCGCGCCTTCGCCGAATCCTCTCCCGCGCCGACCGCCCGCGACACCGCCAACACCACAGCGCGCTCCAGCGCCTGCTTCTCGGTCGCCGGCAAATCGGAGTCCGCGACCGCCAAGCCCTCGGCGACCTTGTTCAACGCCGCCACCTGCTTGGCCGCGCCCGCCGGAAACGCAAACTCCAACGCGACGTCGCCGCTTGGGTTCGACTTCTCGAATTTCTGCAGCGCCTCGCCAAAACCCAATGCCAGTTGCGACGCCCGGTTCCGATACGCCGATACCTGCCTGCGGAACGGCGCCGGATTCGTCTTGTTCGCCCGCCCGCCCATCTCGAACTTATCCGCCAGATCCGCATAACCCTGCGCCATGCCGTCAATCAGCACCAGCCGCCACGGCACCGCGCGCGCCGCATATTCGCCGGTCGCGAGCTTCTCCAGATGGTCGTTGGTCTTCACATAGTCGCCGGCCTTGAATGTTTCACCAGCCGCCGCCCAGTAGAACGCGGGCGTACCTTTGGCGGGCGGCTGCGGACCGGACTCTCCACAAGAAGAAAGCAATGCGGTGAAGATCGCGAACAGGGTGTGAGTAGGCTTCATGAGACGAAACATCTATCACAGCCAGTGGCCGGGCACAAGGGTATAAGCAGGGTATAAAATCAAGATTAACCGCTCGCGTCCTCAAATCGTCGGAGGCACCGATGACCAAATTGTTTTGCGCGTTCGCTTTCCTCACGGCTCTAGACGCGCAAATTCCGATGCGCACAGGCTTTCCATTTGGCGGAAAGGCC
>VFZQ01001113.1 GCA_016871135.1 Acidobacteriota bacterium
ATCGGTGCGCAGTACGAATCGCTGCAAGTGCGAGGAAGGCTGGCCGTAGTGCCGGTTCACATAGAAGCTCATCTCGTGTTCGGCCGTTGGGACGATGTTCAGGGCGGGGTAGTTGTCGCGGCTCACCCAGTGGTTGAGCCCGTAGCCGGGCCGCAGAAAAGCGTCGCGGAAGTAGCGTGAAACCGTGTTGCCTCCGCGCGAGGTGAGTAGCACGCTGTCCGCGGTGTCTTTGAAGTAGTCGGGATGCACGCCCGTTTCCTTCGCTTCCTCGGCGGTCAGCACTTGACGGCCCGGCATGAAGCGCGCGGCGATGCCGGTGTAGATGTGCGGCGCACGGAAGTAGGGGTGGATCTGATTTGTGTAGAGGTGCTCGACGGGCGCGTCGCCGAAATCGACGGACGCGAAGGGCGACCAGTTGACGAAGTCCGCGCTGGTGGCGCGGGCCAGGGAGCGAACACGATCGCGAAATTGGCGTGCGTAGCAAACGTAGCAGGCTTCGCTCTCGGACCAGAACGCGAGATTCTGCGAATCGAACATGGAGAGTTTCGTCGCGCCGAAAACGGGTTCATCGCGCAGCGTGCGCCATCGGAAGCCATCGTCTGAGATGTAGGCCCGCAAGCCGCTCGATGCAATTCCCGCGATGGCTTTGTAACGCGCCCCGCCGCGAGGATTGCGATCGATGAATGGACAAAAGTTGTGTGAAAACGGCGGCTGGCCGCGGAGGATGACGTTGTCGGTTGGCTTCACGAAGTGAACGCCGTCGAGCGACTCCGCGTAACAGGTCGATTCGCCAGGCCGCCCATCGCGTCCCGCCTCGCGAACCCCGCGGTAATAGAGACGATAGCGGCCGTCGTCATGCAAAACCGTGAAATAAGCGCTGAAGGGGCCTTCGTGTGGACGGTCGAGGCGCAATACGATCTCTCGCGCCTCGGGCGTGCCGAGGCGCAGTTCGGCGCCACGCATGGATTCGATGAAGGAGTCGTCGACGAACAACTCGCGGCGGCCGACTGTCGGCTGCGCCCTCAAGAGCGCGGTGCAAGCTCCCAGCACCGCGCGCCGGGAAAAATCTTTGGTGTAACTTTTTTGAAACATGATCGCAATGAAGCCGCAACCGTTCGGTTGCTAGCGTCGAATAAATCTATCATGCGTTGGACTCTTCTGTTTGTAAGCTCACTCGCCTTTGCGCAACTCGACAAAGCGAATCTCACGGGTGTTGTGACGGATTCCTCAGGAGGCGTGGTCCGTGGAGCGGCCGTCCGGATTGAGGCACCCGCGACCGGCTTTTCTCGCGTTGGAGAGACGAATGAAACCGGCGCCTACATTCTGAGTCACGTTCCCGTCGGCGACTACATCGTGACATTTTCCAAGGACGGATTTCAACCGTCCCGCTTTGAGAAAATCGTGCTGCGCATCGGACAGACGCGTGCGCTCGACGCGACGTTGCAGATCTCAACGACAGCAAGCCAAATCGTTGTCACTGACACGCCTCCCGCGTTGCAGACGACAAATGCCGAAATCAGTTTGGTGTTCGAGCAGGAGCAGATGCGCTCGCTGCC
>VFZQ01001114.1 GCA_016871135.1 Acidobacteriota bacterium
ATGCGAGGGCAATTCCTTTGTGTAGACGATCCAGTTGGAATCGGGCGACCAGGAGGCGTTGAATGTACGCTCCGTGTCGTAGAAGTGATCGGTCGCGATGCTGTTGACAGAGCCAGTCGCCACTTCGGCGAGCAGCAGGTTAAGCCGATTGTCTTCGCACACGACCCATTTCGAGTCGGGCGACCAGACGGGCGAAAAGTCGTACCCGGGCTTGTCGCTCATCTTGATCACGCGCTTCGCGCCGGTGCCGTTTTGATCCTGGATATGCAACGCATAGTCGCCGGTTTCGTCGCTGAACCAGGCGATCGATTTGCCGTCGGGCGACCACGTCGGCGACCGGTCATGCGCGCCGGGAGTGTTCGATAACACCCGTACGTCGCCTTTCTCGGCGGGAACGGTGACGATCTCTCCACGCGCTTCGAAAACGGCGCGGCGGCCCGTGGGAGAGATAGCGAAACCACGCAGCGAGTCTCCTGCCTTTTCAAAACGCGGACGCACTTCGAGCAGGTCGGCATTGACAGTGATCGGAACACTTGTCAGCTTTTTCGTTCTGAGGTCGAATAACTCGACGCCGCCGAAGCGTTCGAGCACAATCGCGCCCGGACCGGCGGAGGCAGAGATGTAGTCTAGGCCCTTGTTTTCGATGACGCGACGCACGCGCTTGGCCGCAACGTCGTACGCGAAGAGCGTGACGGCCTTTTCGCGGCTCGACAGAAAGTAGATCTCGTTGCCGATCCACATCGGATCGGAGTCGTTGCCGGGCCCGCGCGGGATCTCAACGATGGACGAATCCTTCAAGTCACCGATCCAGATCTTTGTTGTCTTGCCGCCGTTGTATTGCTTCCAAGAGTCATAGCTGTGCGGCGGGCGGAAGAAGCCGATGGGCATGTAGGCGATGCGCGCGCTGTCGGGCGAATACGATCCGGCGACGGCCGCGTTGAAGGGCAACATCTCTTGCGGGCCGCCATCGATGGGCGCAACGAAGAGATTCTTCAAGCGCGTGGAATAGGCCTCGCGCGCCGAACGAAATAGGATGCGCTTGCCGTCGTTGGTCCAGCCGGCGGGCTCGTCGACACCGGGATGATAGGTAATTCGCTTTGGTACACCGCCGGTCGCCGGGAGGGTGTAGACATCGAAGTTGCCGTCGTATTCGCCGGAAAACGCAATCGTCCTACCGTCGGGGGAGAAGCGTGGATACGACTCGCCGCCGGCGCCGTTCGTCAGTCGGACGGCCGCGCCGCCTGCTTTGCCTACACGCCATAGATCGCCCGCGTAGCTGAACACGATGTCGGTTCCGTTGAAGGCGGGGCGCTGCGGGAGGATCGGCGAGTCCTGCGCGGCGAGTGAGGCCGCGAACAACACAAGACGGTACATGAGGGGTATTATCGCTGTTGTGACCCTGCTCTTGTTGGCGGCGAACCTGTTTGGCGCGGTGGATGGGTACATCGACGACGCGATCACGAAGAAGACCGTGCCGCACGCGGTCGTGATTGTGGAGCAGGAAGAGAAGGTCGTGTACGAAAAGTCCGCGGGTGGTGCGAAGCGCGAAGATGT
>VFZQ01001115.1 GCA_016871135.1 Acidobacteriota bacterium
CGCGTAGAAAACGGCCGCGCCGGCGGGAATACCCGCAATGAGGGTGACGACGTACCGAAGGCGCCCCGGGGAGATCGACTGTGAGACAGCCCAATCAATGCCGAACACAGCGAATGACATGAGGGCCGAGGCAAATAAGACCTTCATAATACTCGCGGTCAGAGCGCGCCCGTAGATGCCGCCGATGCGTCCGCGCAGGATCAGGAACTGCAAGAGTCCTCCGAAGACGGCAACGGCCGCGGTGGACATCGCCAAGCCCGCGTGGCCGAAGCCCGCGGCGCCGGTCATGGTGGTAACGACGGCATAGTTGATGGCGATCGCAGCGATCGAGATGTACATCGGCGTACGCGAGTCCTTCAGCGCATAGAACGCGGGTACGAGAATTTTCAACGCCGAGTAGCCCACGAGGCCGAGGGCGAAATAGGCGAGCGCGGCGGCGGTCTGCCGTGTGTCGTAGCTGGTGAACTCCCCACCTTCGAACAAAGAGCCGACGATGGAGTTGCCAAGGACGATCAGACCCGCCGACGACGGAATCGTCATGAGGAACACCAGGCCGAGACTGCGCGAAAGGGTCTTGCGAAAGTCCTCCATGTCTCCTTGCGCCGCGGCGCGCGAAATTGCGGGAAGAGTTGCTCCGCCGATGGCGACGCCGAACAGGCCCAGCGGTAATTGCATGAATCGGAAAGCGGCTCCAAGCCATGTCACCGGGCCGTTCAAACCGGTCACGGGATCGGCGATCTGCGAAGCGAAGTTGGAGTTCACGGCGACGTTGATTTGAACGGCGGCGTTGCCGAGAATCGCCGGACCCATCAACGCGAAGATGTGTAGCAGGCCAGGGTGCTTGAAATCGAACGCGGGGCGGAAGATGAAGCCGGAGCGAACGAGGCTCGGAATCTGGCAGCCGAGTTGCAGCGCGCCGCCGACCACCACGCCCCAGGCCATTCCTTCGATAGCGGGTATACCCAGATACGGACCGGCGACAAAGCCGATCACCAGTCCACAAATCAGCGAACCAATGTTGAACAGCGAAGAAGACAGCGCCGGCACGGCGAATTGGTTGCACGCGTTCAAAATGCCCATGGCTTGCGCGGCGAGCGCGACAAGCAACAGAAACGGGAACATGATGCGCGTCATCGAAACGGCGAGTTCGAATTTGCCCGGCACGCCGCGGAAACCGGAACCGAGCATGTCGACCAGTTGTGGAGCGAAGATCATGCCGAGCAAACAGATGACACCGACAATGAAGATGATCGACGTCGCGACGAGATTGGCCAGACGCGCGGCTTCTTCCTTAGACTTGTTGGCGAGATAGTCGACAAAGGTGGGAACGAAAGCGGAGCTGAGCGCTCCTTCGGCGAAAAGATCGCGCGTCAGATTCGGAATGCGAAACGCAAGCAAGAATGCGTCGTTGGCGGCGCCGCCACCCGCGCCGAAGAGGCGGGCGAGTGCGATCTCGCGCGCCAAACCCGTTATGCGGCTCAAGAAAACCGCGGCCGATGTAATGCCGGCCGAGCGCGCAACGTTTTCCGATGACGTGGTGGTGGCTGGCATCA
>VFZQ01001116.1 GCA_016871135.1 Acidobacteriota bacterium
TTGCCTCGACGGACACATCGTACTGGCCAATCTCGAGCAACGGGAAAAGGAAGTCGCCACTTGAAGTGGTAACCGATTCGTTCCGCACGGCCGTGCCCGTGTTGGTGACGATCACCTTCGCGCCAGCTACAATGCCGCCGCTGGCGTCGCTGACCGTCCCAAGAATGGAAGTCGATGTGGTCTGGCCCACCATAGCCAGCGCTGTAACTGCAAAAGCGAGTACGAACTGTCTCATGAGAACTACTCCTTTGAGAAAAATGGACTTTCGTTTACGCTAACATGTTGCCGTCTCTGAAACAAGCTGAGATATCGTCGAAAGCGCCGCAATCCCCGCCGTCTCCGCCCGCAAGACGTTCGGCCCGAGGCTCATCGGGCGCCACCCTTTTTCCATTGCCAAGTGCCGTTCCCGATCCGCCCAACCGCCTTCGGGGCCTAGCAGCAGCGCCACGCTGTTACCCGGTTGCAACGACAATGTCACAAGCGGCGGACCTTGGCGGAGTTCGTCGAGAATGATTCGGTGGCTTGCCTCTTTTTCAATCGCTTCGAAGAACGGAATCGGCTCTGTCAAGAACGGCATCTCCATGCGGCGCGATTGCTGGCTGGCTTCGAGTAGAATCCGCTCCCAGCGCTCGGAGCGTTTCGCCGCGGCTTGGTCTAGACCTTTTTCGGTGCGCTCGGCGATGACTGGAACGATGGTGTGGACGTTGCACTCGGTCGCCTTCTCCAGCAGCCATTCAAAGTGATCGAACTTGAAGATGCTTGCGTACAGCGTGACTTCGGGAACAGGCGCGAGATCGGGGAGTTGCTCGTCGACTTCGAAGACGACTTCGCTCTTCCGCGCCGTCACTACCGTAGCCAAATACCGGTGCTGATTGTCGGAGATTTCGAACTGCTGATTCGGCTCGACGCGCAGCACGCGCACCAGGTGCGCGGCGGCGTCGCCTTCCAACGTCGCGATGCCGCGGCGCACGAAAGGAACGAAGAACATTCGGCGTGCCATGTAGAATGTGAGTTTACGATGATTGCGCACCTGCGAGGAACCGTACTCGAAAAACATCCCAACCTCGTGGTGCTTGAGGCGGGCGGCGTCGGCTATGAATTGACGATACCCGTATCGACGTTCTCGCGACTTCCCGAGGCCGGCAAAGAGGCCAAGTTGCGCGTTCACACGCACGTTCGCGAGGACGCGTTCCTGCTCTACGGCTTTCACACGCCGGAAGAGAAACTGCTGTTTGAAAAGCTGATTACAGTTTCCGGCATCGGACCGAAGGTGGCGATCACGGCGCTCTCCGGCATCGCGCCCGCCGATTTGGTTAACGCCATTCGCAACGCCGATCTGGCGCAATTGACGCGCATCAGCGGCATCGGCAAGAAGACCGCCGAGCGCATGGTCGTCGAACTGCGCGACAAACTCGACATCGCTATCGCGGGTTCGACGGCGATCGGCGCGCTCGACAAAGGCCCGCAGCTTTCCGAACTCGAGCAGGACCTGATCAGCGCGCTCGTTAATCTCGGCTCGCAGCGCGCCAACGCCGAAGCCGCCGTGCGCAAA